>JBEIHL010000367.1:0-4682 GCA_040381375.1 Opitutaceae bacterium | reverse complement strand
GCTCGACGGGGCTCAGATCCCGCCATTGTCCCGGAGCGAGCGGTCCCAGGTTGAAATCGCCGATCCGGACACGAATTAAACGCAGGGTGGGGTGGCCGACGGCGGCCGTCATGCGGCGGACCTGACGGTTTTTGCCTTCGATGAGTTCGAGGGCGAGCCAAGCATCCGGCACGGTCTTGCGCACCCGAATCGGCGGGTTACGAGGTGGCAGGTCGGGCGCGGGATCGATCCGGCGCGCCACGCAGGGGAGCGAGCGGTAGTCGTCGAGTTGGAGTCCGCCGCTCTCGAGCCTGCGGAGCGCCTCGGCGGTCGGAATGTTTTCCACCTGCACCCAATACTCCCGGCGATGGGCGTGGCGCGGATCGAGCAACCGGGCATTGAGGCCGGGCTCGTCGCTCAACAGCAACAGGCCTTCGGAGTCGGCATCGAGCCGGCCGAGCGAATAGACTCCGCGCGGAAATCCGAACTCCGCGAGCGTGCGCCATTTTGAGCCGGGCTCGGGCGTAAACTGGGAAAGCACCCCGTAGGGCTTGTGGAAGGCTAGGAGCATGCGGGCGCGCCGGGAGGCGCGCCGAGTAACAAGGGGCAGGGGCCAAGTAACAAGTGCTGAACGGAAGGAAGCGGTCTCACTGGCCGGCGAGTACTTGCTCCTTGGTCCTTGGTACCTGTTACTTCATCGATTATGCGCGCAGTCCAACTAACGGCGGTGAATCAAATGACCGTGACCGAGGTGCCGGATCCGCAGCCGGCAGCCGGCGAGGTGATTGTGGCCGTGAAAGCGGCCGCGCTCAATCACCGCGATGTATGGATCAAGAGCGGGCTTTACGCCGGGCTCAAGTGGCCTTGTCTGCCGGGATCGGACGGGGCCGGTCACGTCGTCGCGTTGGGCGAAGGCGTGGAGTCGGGCTGGCTCGGGCAGGAAGTGATCATCAATCCCTGCTTCAACTGGGGTGACCGGGAGGATGCGCAGGCACCGGATTTTTCAATCCTGGGTCTCCCGCGCCCCGGTACGCTGGCGGAAAAGGTGGCGGTGCCGGTAGCGCAATTGGAGCGCAAGCCGGCCCATCTCACGTGGCAGGAAGCGGCGGCGCTGCCGCTGGGCGGGCTCACGGCGTATCGCGCGGTGTTCGCGCGCGCGAAGCTGCGCGCGGGCGAGCGGGTGCTGGTGAGCGGGATCGGCGGTGGGGTGGCGACGCTGGCATTGCAGTTTGCCGTGGCGGCGGGCGCGCGAGCGTGGGTGACCTCGAGTTCGCCGGATAAGATTGCCCGCGCGACCACGTTGGGCGCCGAGGGCGGGTTCGATTATCGCGACGAGCAATGGGCGACAAAGGCGGTGAAGGCCGTGGGCACGTTCGACGTCGTCGTGGACAGCGCCGGCGGCGACGGTTTCGTCCGCCTGCTCGACGTGGCATCACCGGGCGGCCGGCTCGTGATCTACGGCGCGACGCGGGGCGACGGCGTGCTGCCAATGCGCAAGGTCTTCTGGCGGCAGCTGGCGGTGCTGGGCACCACGATGGGATCGCCGGCGGACTGGACGGCGATGGTTCGTTTCGTCGTCGAGAAGCGGATACGGCCGGTCGTGGGCGACGTGTTTCCGCTGGAGCGGGCGCCGGAGGCGTTCGCCCGGATGGAGCGGGGCGAGCAGTTCGGCAAGATCGTCGTGACGGTCGATGCCGGGTTGTAGGTAGTACTTTCACGCCGCGGGCAGTTTGCACTTGGCGCGCAGCGGGGAGGCAGGGAAAACGTTGGGATGTCGGAGCAATCCCAGTTCTTCGCGTGCATCATGGCGGGTGGCAGCGGCGAGCGCTTCTGGCCGATGAGCCGGGCGCAGACGCCCAAGCATCTGCTGAAACTCCTTTCCGATCGGACGCTCGTCGAGGAAACCGTGCGTCGCATCGGGGCGGTGGTCCCGGCGCAGAATATTTTCGTACTCACGAATGAAGTGCAGCTTCCCGGCACCCGGGCCGCCTTGGCCGGTCTGGTGCCGCCGGAGCAGATCGTCGCGGAACCAGCGAAGCGCGACACCGCGCCCGCTGCGGCGCTGGCGACCGCGCTGGTGCGGAGCCGGGGCGGCGACCGCGCCACACTGGCGTTGCTGCCGGCGGACGCCTTCATTGCCGATCGGGAGACGTTCGGCCGCCAATTGGCGTCGGCGTTGCCGCGCGCCGCGGAGTCCGATGCGATTCTGACCATCGCGATCAAGCCCGACCATGCGGCGACCGGATTCGGTTACCTGGAGATGGGCGCCGAAAAGGCGCGCTTGCCCGCGGGGGTGGTGCGGGAAGTGAAGCGTTTCGTCGAGAAGCCCGATGCGGCGACGGCGCAACACTACGTCGAGAGCGGCCACTTTGCGTGGAATGCCGGCATGTTCTTCTGGAGCGTCGGCACGTTTCTGCGGGAGGCGGACCAGAACGCGCCCGAACTCGCCGCGTTTGTCCGCGCTTTTCCCGCCGCTGATTTCAGGGAGTACCTCGCGGCACGTTTTCCCACGCTGCCGAAGATTTCCGTCGACTATGCGATCATGGAAAAGGCGAGGGCGGTCGAAACGCTGCTGGCGCAGTTCGACTGGGACGACGTCGGCTTGTGGACGGCGCTGCCGAAGCACCTGCAGACCGATGCGGCGGGGAACGCTTCCCGCGGGCCGGTGTTTGTCGCCGGGGCGAGCAACAACATTGCCGTCAGCAACGGTCGCACGATCGCGCTTTGTGGCGTCAAGGACCTGGTGATTGTCGAGACCGCGGATGCGATCCTCGTGTGTCACCGCGATGCCGTGCAGGACATCAAGAAAATCGTACAGCAGCTCCCGAAGGAGCTGCTGTAGAAAAACGGGGCGCGGGAGCGCGGACGCACTCGTCCGCCGTTTTGAGAGTGCGGCCGGGGACGGCCGCGCTCCCAGGGGGCGAAAGCCTCAGTCGGACGAGCGCTTCTGCGACTTCATCGCCTTCTGGCGTTCGCCGTTATTCAGGATCCGCTTGCGCAGACGCAGATTCTTCGGCGTGA
This sequence comes from Opitutaceae bacterium, assembly GCA_040381375.1. Classification (GTDB taxonomy): domain Bacteria; phylum Verrucomicrobiota; class Verrucomicrobiia; order Opitutales; family Opitutaceae; genus ER46. Next base: position 1,682 of record JBEIHL010000367.1, on the reverse strand, counting down.
CCTCGACGAATTCGTCGGCGGCGATGTATTCGATCGCGCGCTCGAGCGAGAGCTTGGTCGCGGGCGTGAGACCGGCGGCGACACCTTCACCCTGCGAGCGGAAGTTCGTGAGCTTCTTTTCGCGGACGGCGTTGCAGGCGATGTCCTCGTTGCGGGGATTCTCGCCGACGATCATGCCTTCGTACACCTGCTCGCCGGGGCCGACGAAGAGTTTGCCGCGTTCCTGCACCATGAGGAGGGCGTAGGTGGTGGTTTCGCCCGCATCCGTGGCGATGAGCGTGCCCGTGATGCGGGTCAGCACCTCGCCGGCGTAGGGGGCGTATTCCTTGAACAAGTGGCTGAGCACGCCGCGGCCGCTGGTGGCGTTGACGACGTCGATCTCCATGCCGATCAAACCGCGGGTCGTGATCGTGGCTTCGATCATGGTGGAGTGCGGGTGCTTTTCCATGTTGGTCAGCATGCCCTTGCGGTTGGCGAGATTCTGCATGATGGACCCGACGCACTCGTCGGGCACTTCGATCCAGACCGTCTCGAACGGCTCGCAGCGTTTGCCGTCGATGACCTTCTCGATCACGGTCGGGCGGGAGACAAGCAACTCGAAGCCTTCGCGACGCATCGTCTCGACGAGCACCGCCACCTGCATCGCGCCGCGGGCCTTGACGTTGAACACGCCCGCCTTGTCGGAGTCCTCGATGTAGATCGAAACGTTGGTCTTGAGCTCGCGCATCAGACGTTCGCGCAGTTGGCGCGAGGTGACGAGCTTGCCCTCAGTGCCGACGAGCGGTCCGTCGTTGACGCAGAACTGCATCTCGAGGGTCGGCGGATCGATTTGGGTGAAGGGGAGGGCGTGGCCGTTTTCGTCGACGGTGAGCGTGTCGCCGATGTCGATGTCTTCGAAGCCGGAGATGCCGACGATGTTGCCGGCGACCGCGGTCTCGGTTTCCCGGGTGCCGAGGCCGGTGAACTCGAAGATCTTCGTCATCTTGGCGCGCACGCGTTTGTGATCGGAGTGGCGGACGACGAAGACGTTGTCGCCGATATTGGCGGTGCCGCCGAGAATCTTGCCGACGGCGATACGGCCGACGTAGTCGCTCCAATCGATGTTGGACACGAGCATGTGGAACGGCTCGTTGGGTTTGGCGAACGGCGGCGGGACGTGATCGAGGATCGTCTGGAAGAGGGGCGTCATGTCCTTCTTCTCCTCGCCGAGGTGATACATCATGTAGCCGTCGCGGCCGGACCCATAAACGACGGGCGCGTCGAACTGTTCTTCGGTGGCGTTCAACTCCATCAGGAGCTCGAGCACCTTGTCGTACATCTTGGCGGGTTCGGCGTTTTCGCGGTCGATCTTGTTGATGACGATCACGACCTTGAGTCCGTGGGCGAGGGCCTTGCGCAACACGAAACGCGTCTGGGCCTGGGGCCCGTCATAGGCGTCGATCACGAGCAGCACGCCGTCGACCATGCGCAGGGCACGCTCGACTTCGCCGCCGAAGTCCGCGTGGCCCGGGGTGTCGACGATGTTGACGATCTTGTCCTTCCAGTGGACGGAGGTGTTCTTCGCCTTGATCGTGATACCCTTCTCCTTTTCGAGGTCCATGGAGTCCATGGCACGCTCCTGGACTTGCTGGTTGGCGCGGTAGACGCCGCCTTCCTTGAGGAGCTTGTCGACGAGGGTGGTC
>JBEIHL010000366.1:0-4683 GCA_040381375.1 Opitutaceae bacterium | reverse complement strand
TTCTCGTGGAAGATCGAGGCGTCGTTGCCGTTCAGCAGCGCCATCTCGCCGACGTGAATCAGATCGGTCGCGCCCTCCCCGACGATATGCACGCCGAGGAGTTTCCCGCCGTTCGGTCCGGCGATGAGCTTCAGCATCCCGCTCTGGTGTCCGGCGATGTGGGCGCGCGCCACGTGTTTGAAATCGGCGCGGCCGACCAGTACGCCGCCGTACTTCTCCTTCACTTGCACTTCGGTCAGACCGACGCTCGCCAATTCCGGCACCGAGTAGATGCCGATCGGGACGAGGTCGAAGGCCGCGCCCGGGTTGAGGCCGATCGCGTGGCACACCGCCCGGCGTCCCTGTTCCATCGAGGTGGAGCCGAGTGCGGGCGGGCCGATGACGTCGCCGACGGCGTAGATGTGAGGGACGTTGGTGCGGTAAAACTCGTCGACGGCGATCACCCCGTACTTGCCCTGTTTGATGCCGGCCTCGGGCAGACCGAGCGTCTCGACATTGGCCGAACGGCCGAGCGCGCAGAGCATCTTGTCGCTCACGATGCGCTCGCCGTCGTCCAGCGTGGTTGTCACTTCGCCGAGGCGGCCGATTTCGACCTTCGAAGTCTGACGACCGCCGATCCAGCGTCCGCCGTGGCCGGTGAAGTGGGCGAGGAAGCGGTCGACCAATTCCGGATCGATGAAACCCAACGGGCTCGGACCGCGGTCGATCATGGTCACGTTGACGCCGAGGATAGAGAAAATCGACGCGTACTCCGTCGCAATCACGCCGCCGCCCAGCACCGTGAGGGAGCGAGGCAGGTACAGCATGCTCAGGACGGAATCGCTATCCAGGATCGACTCGTGGTCGACCGGCACCTCGGGCGGATTGCGCGGCCGCGAGCCGGTGGCCAGCACGATCACGTCGCCGTGCAGGCGGCGCCGCTCTCCCCGGACCGACTCGACTTCCACGGTGTGGGGGTCGACCAGCCGGGCCCGGCCGGGAACCTGCACGATGCCGTTCTCCGTGAGTGACTCGCCGAGAAACTTCGCGTGTGCCGCGAGCACTTCGTCGAGGCGCGTCATCAGCGCCCCCACCTCCATGTTTTCCTTGAGGCGGCACTCCAGGAACTGGGTGTTCCGTCTGACGGTGAGCAGGGTGAGGGCGGCCTCACGCAGGGTCTTGCTCGGGATCGTGCCGGTATAAACGCACGCGCCGCCGACGTTGCGTTCGCGCTCGATGACGGCGACGCGGCGTCCGGCCTTCGCCGCCTGAATGGCGGCTTTCTGTCCGCCGGGGCCGCTGCCGATCACAATGAATTCGTAGGCGTCCGGTGCACTCATGACATGAAGATGGCGGCCGATTCCTCGAGGGCGGCGCGCCGTTCGAGCACCGCGTCGACGTCGTCCGGATAGAAATTGAGTTCCGCCCAAGCCGGCCGCGCGCGCACCGCCGCCTCGTCCGGCGGCTCGTTGAGCGTGACCCAACTGGCGATCGTGGCGGCGAGGGCGACGAGCTTGGTCTCATCGATGAACTCGGGTGCGGTGTCCGGCGTCGCATGGTGAATGGCGACCACCTGCACCTGCTGAGGCAGCTTCCACGCGACGGTCACTCGCGCCGCTATCCCGGCCTGATGCGCGGCGAGAAGCGGCATGACTTCGGCCTCGGTGAGCTTCGTCGGCGTTCCGGCCTGCGCGTCCGCGATCAGACGCAACGTGACCGTCCGGCCGACGGAGTGCAGCAATCCGCAGAGAAACATGGACTCGACGTTGCGGCGCTTGCGGCGGGCGAGTTCCTTCGCGAAGCCGCCGGTGATGAACGCGTGCAGGAGCATCCGCTTGCGCAGCGGCTCGTAGCCGGGCGCGCGCAGGCCGGCGTCATTCATGCACGCGACGATCGCGATCTCGGCCAGCACACCCATGCCGAGTTGCATCACCGCCTGACGCAGCGAGACGATCGGCTCGCCCGCGCGGTAGGCGGCGGAATTCGCGATGCGCAGGACATTGCCGGTCAGCGCCTGCTCCTTTTGGATGAGATCCGATAGATCGGCGACTTCGGCGTCGGGATTGTTCGCCAGCATCATCACCCGACTGGCCACGACCGGAAGGACGGGAAGCGCCAGGGTTTCGCCGATGGGAAGCTGGATTTTCAGAGGTGGGACGGGTTGGGAACTGGCGCGGCGCCGGTACTAAGAGCGCAGCCAAAGGTCAGGCCGGCCCGCCGTCAACGGGCGAGTGACGAGGCGGCCGCGGGCCCGCGTCGGATTTCCGTAATGGGGGTGGCGCCCGGGGACGATCTTGTGCACCGTGCCGGACGACGATGAGTGACGACCTTTCGACGCGCCGCCGGGTCCGATATGCCCGGGGCTACATGGGGCTCGACATGCTGGGAGAGGCCAGGGCGGAACTCGATGCGGTCGCACCGTCCGACCAATCGCACTCCGAGGTCCTGGCGATGCGGGTCGAACTCCACCTGGCGGCGCGGGAATGGGATGCCGTCGTCGAGGTCGCCCAGAGGCTCGCTGCACGGTCTCCGGAAAACGAGCACGCCTGGATCGGTTGGGCTTACGCCCTGCGCGAGTTGAACCGGATCGAGGAGGCCCGGTCGGTGCTGCTGGAGGCCGAAACGCATCACGGCCGGACTTCGGCAGTGCTGCACTACAACCTGGCCTGCTACGACGCGCTGCTCGGCGCCTTGAAGAGTGCGCGCACGCGGCTGGCGAAGGCGTGCCGCATGGAGAAACGCTTCGAGGAGGAATGCCGGCTGGATCCGGATCTGAGAGCGTTGTGGGCCTCCGGCTCCGGCCTGGCGTGAAGCCTTTCCTTCGGCCGGACGGTTCGCGCCGTCGATCCGCATCAAAATACTCGCGGTGTTTCGGGCGAGCTTCCAACCTTCGTCGACCTTGCCCCCGGCGAACCTCTCGGCCGAACCGGAGTCCCGGCTGCTCGACCCTTTCATGACCACACCAAACCCCCGCCACCAAATCCGCTCCCTCGATTCCGTCGCGCGACCAATCCACCGGCTCATCCTCCGACTGGTGTTGGTCTTTTCCCTCTCGTTCGCTTTCACTGCCGCGGTCGACGCGGCGGAAACCGGCAGCGTCTCCGGCGTCGTGAGCAACACCGCGACCGGCAACCTGCTCGAAGGTGTGCGGATCGAGGTTCCGCAACTCGGCGTCGCAGCGTTCACGGACAACACGGGGCGCTTTGTGGTGGCGAACCTGCCGTCCGGCCCCGTTGAGTTGGTCGTGACGTACGTCGGACTCGATCCCGTGCGCAGCACGGTAAACGTGACCGCGGGACAGCGCGCGGAGCGGAATTTCGATCTGACGAGCAGCATCTACCAACTCGAGGCGTTCAAGGTGACCGGCGAACGCGAGGGCGGGGCCGCAGCCATCACCGCCCAGCGCAATGCCGAGAACGTGAAGAGCATCGTGGCGATGGATTCGTTCGGCAATCTGCCGAACATGAACGCCGGCGAAGTGGCGATCCGGCTGCCGGGCGTCGCCGGCAACCTGAGCGACGAAAACCTCGTCGATGGTTTTACGGTCCGCGGCGTGGGCCCGGGCCTGAACACGATCACCCTCGACGGGTCGCCGCTTACGAGCCAAGGCGCCCTCGGGCGGTCGACCAATATCAATAATCTCACCGGCACGATGTTCGACCAGATGGAGCTCACCAAGGGTCATACGCCGGACAAGGGGGCGGATTCGCTCGGCGGCACGATCAACCTGCGCAGCCGTTCGCCGCTCAGCATGCGCGAGAAGCGCCGCATTTCCTACAGCGCGAGCGTCCGCTGGGCGCCGCCTTTTTTCGAGCACGTGCCGCTGCGGGAGGCGCACCGCGCCCATCCGCTCTTCAATCTGCAGTGGCAGGAGGTCTTCGGTGTCCTCGGCGGCGAGCGCAATCTCGGCGTATCCATGAACCTGTTCTACAGTGAAAACGCGGTGGGCGGTTTCCGGACGATCCGGGATTTTCAGAGTACCACGACCTCGCCCGCCTACCTCTGGGACTACCGGACGTGGGACAATTACAACAACCGGAAGCAGAAGAGCATCAATCTCAAGACCGACTACCGGCTCTCGCCCAACACCAAGCTTTCGCTGAACACCGTGGTCAACGATGCCATCGAGACGTTCCGGCGCCAGTACGAGCACCGCGCGTTCACCGGCAGCCAGACCACCGTGCCGAACGCGACGACGACGGGCATCGTGCCGGGCTACACCGACCTGATTACGACCGTTCGGCCCGTGGCGGCGGCGATCATCGAGCAGACGACCACGGGCCCGGGCAACTTCTACAATCGCATGCGCCGTTTGGATCTCGGGGTCGAGCAGACGTTCGGCCGGCTCCAACTCGACTACAATGCGCTGTACACGCAGACGAACATCAACGGCGGCGGCGGTGGCCGCGGCGGCATTCTCGTCAACCGTCTCACCGGCGCCGGCTGGATCATCGACCGCACCCAGTCGGACCTGCACCCGCGGTTTACCCAGAACGGCGGGCCCGACTTCACCGATCCGAACAATTACCGGCCCACGACCTATACGAATTCGATCCTGCAAAACGACAATTACAACAAGGAGCTGCGCGGCAACGCGCGCTATGAGCTGCCAGTGAGCTTCCCGCTCGCCCTCAAGGTCGGCGGGCTCTGGCGAGAAAATTATGTGAGCGCGGAAAGTGTTTCCCGGCGCTATAACTACACGGG
>JBEIHL010000365.1:0-4692 GCA_040381375.1 Opitutaceae bacterium | reverse complement strand
CGCCTCCTCCACCTTCTGGTTCATGAGCGCGATCTGCTCCGGCGTCATCTTCTCGAGCGCCTCTTCCATTTCCTTCTGGGCCTTCGCCAGGTCCGCGGTGGCTTTTTCCAGTTCGCCGAAGACGCTGCCCTTTTCGTCGAACTTCACGAACGCGAGATCGAGCGCCTCGGCCTGCCGGAAACCGGTCACTTGCCGAACCTGCGCGTCGATTTCGACGTAGTCCGCGCCGGGGCGCTCGCCGATCACCGACACCTGATCGCGCACGCCGTCCGGCTTGATCGTGCCGCCCGTGGGATCGAACTGCAGCAGCGCCGCGTCCTCGAAACTGAGTTTCTTGCCGGGCTGCACGAGCATCAGCTTGTAGGCCCCGAGCTTGAAGTCGGGGAACTGGCGCTTGTCGATGCGCACGGTGAACACTTCGCCAGCACCCACCTTTTCAGGTGCCGCGATCGTCGTCGCCTTCGGCGGCTTCGGCTTGGCCCGGCTGACCCGCGCGACGTCGACGGTGATCGGAATCGTCCGCTGGTACGTCCGCACCAGCAGCGGCCGCGCGTCCATCACGTCGCGCGCGATGTCCGCCCCGCCGCCGACGAAAAGTTTGAGCTCAAGCGTAAACTCCGCCGTCACGGTCTGCGGCCCGATGGCGGTGAACGTGAACGACTGCGGCGTGAACACGCTGCCGATGCTGCGCGTGCTCGATTGCTCCAGTTTCCGGCCGCCCTGCGTCCAGACGAGGCGCACACTATGGTCGCATTGCACGGCCTTGGTGAGACCGGACGCCATCTGGTTGCGTCCGCCGAGCGCCTCGATCCCAGCCTCGATTTTCGCCAAGGTCGCCTCGATCGGGCCCCAGTCCGCATTGGTCTGCACTGCCAGTTCCGCGCTGCCGCTGCCCTGCCCCTCCTCAATCACGACGGCCGGAACCACGGCGCGGAAAACGATCTGGTTGAACGCATCGTCCAGCGCCAGTTCCAGATCGATGGCCTCGGTCATGCGCTGCTTCCGCCCGCGCAGCCACTCGCGGTAGACGAGGGGCGTCATCTTCTTGATCAGCGCCAGCCGGATCGCTTCCCGCGAACGCTGCGTCGCGTCCGAGTCCTGCGGCGCGCCAGTGAACTTGAGTTGCGAGATGGCCATGGCCTGTCGCTCGACGAAGCGCTCGATCTCGCCGCGGCTGCAGAATTCCATCGTGAGCTGATCGATCGTCCGGTTGATGCCGGTTTCACCCTGATAACCCTTCACGGACGAGATGCCGGCGAGAAAGTCGTCGTAGTGCTGCGGACTGATCGCGAGTTCGTAGCCGGCGTCCTTGGCGGAATCGAGGACCATGTTGGTCATGACGCTCATGAGCCCAGGGACGGCCGCGACGAAGAACGCGACGTCGGCACCGGCCTGCCGCAACGCCTGCTCCATGCCCTTCTCACCCCAGGTGTCGGAAACGCTCATGACCGACCACGCGATGAACGCACCCTGCAGGCCGCGCTCGAAGATCGTCCAGTTGTCCGCCTTCGCCCAGACCTCGCGCATCGCCTCGCCGAAGCGGGCCATCCGGCCCGACGAGCGGCCGAGAATCGCCTCGATGATCTGGCGGTCCATCGGACCCGGATTACGGGCGAGTTCGCCCAGCAGCCGGGAATTGAGCCGCGCTTCCTTCAGGAACGCAGCGAGCCGCGGGTTCTCGAACAGCGCCGCGCCGCCCTTCGCCTGGGCGATGAGCGTGTCGAGTTCGCGCAGCGCGTCGTCGAGCACGCCGGCCCCGAGGTTGCCCTTGGCGCGAGCGCGCTCGAGGTTGTTCTTCAGCCGCGAGAGATACTTGGCCGCCGCTTCCGCATCGCGTTCGTGAATCGCCTCGGCCGCCTTGTCCGCCCACTGCAGCGCCATGTTGGCGTAGCCGCCCATGGTGTGCTTTCCGTAGCCCTCAGTCATGTGTACCAGGTCGGTGAAGCCGGCGCGCACCTTGCCCCCGGCGACATGGAACAACCGCCCCTGCGATTCGAAGGTCTGGATCATTGCCGGCGCGCCCTCGCCCCACACGCCTTCGACGATCCGGCCCGCAAGGCTCGGCACCGCGCCGGCCCGGGTGAAGAGGGCGCGCGCGGTCTTGTCGTTGACGACGTTCCGCATGACCTGCGGCGGCGGATACAAATTGACGCTCTTCAGGACGACCTGGGCCACGTTATCGGCGCCCTGACGCGCGATCGCGGCCGCCTGCTCGACGGTGTAGCCGTAGTTCTTGATCAGCATCTGCTCGATCTCCGCGGCCGACTTCCCCTTGAAGAGATTCTGCAAACCCTCGGCGAGTTGGTCGCGGACGGACTTCCATTTCGAGAGGAGCTGTCCGTCCTCGCCCTGCATCACGAGCCGCAGGTCGTGATCCGAGGTGCCGCCGAGCAATGGATCCGCATAGCTGCGGGAAAGCTGCGCGGTCTTCGCCGCCGGCCCCCGCAGCCAGGAGCCCTGGCCGATCACCTGGAGCCCCGGGTCGGCGGCGAGCAGGCGCTCCAATTGTTCGAGCACCATCCGGCGCGTGCCCTGGGCATGCGGCATCGCGGTGGTCAGGTCGCCCGCCGGAGAGTTCAAAGCGGCGAGGAAGCCGGCGACGAGGAGCGCAAAGCAGAAGCGGAGGCGGGAGTTCATGGCGGGAAGGAGAAACCAACCGGGCGGGAAAACTTCAAAAGCGCGCCAGATCCGGCACCGGACAGTGGCAGCGCGGGCACGCCACGACGTCGGCCTTGCGGTGACGAATCTCGCGCACCTCCTTGCGTACCACCTCGCCCCGCCACGACGAACGCGGCCGGGTCGCCTTTGCCCGCGACTGCGGCGACGACCAGGGCGATCACAGCCACCCCGGCGAAAAACCAACGCTGCCCACGAGCGCGACGGCGAAGAAAAACTTGGATCTCGGCGGGGCCGGCCAAGGCAAGGGATGGAGCGACCGACATTGGGCTGGAACTCATGACGGGGAAATTCGCGGGGCGCTGGGGCGCGCGCACGCAGCCCGAACCCGCTCGCCGCACCAGCCCGTGGCCGATGCTGTCAGCCGGCCTCGGCGACGAATCCCGCTCCTCGCGGACAGGATTGCTTTCATGGCGAGACTATAATCCGCCGCCGCCCCCGGAGCCGTGCAGAGATTGGCCGGAAGTGCGCAGAATTTGATCCCGACAGGCAAAAGGCACAGCCTGAGGGGGTCATGTCGGCACATGCTGCAGAAAGCGGCGGCGAGTCAGGACCACCTGGCGTACGGCTGCATTCATGGCGACGGAAGTGACTCGTTTCTCACTTCTTCGACCAAGCCCTCTTCTCGCGCAGAGGCGCAGAGGCGCAGAGGAAGTGAACCCCGAATCGGACCTCTGCGGCTCCGCGTCTCTGCGCGAGACCTCATTTTCACCCGAACAAGGCCGAGATCGGCTTGCCGCCATCCGTGATCGGCACCGGACGGTCGCCGTCGTAGAGGTTCTTCGTGTAGTCGATGCCCATCGCCGCGCGGCACAGCCTGAGGGGGTCATGTCGAGATTCGTGACAAGCGAACCGGCGCCGATCCGGAGGTTACCTTCGCCGAGGCGCGGAGGCCGGAAGTTCTGGATTGGACCTCTGCGCCTCCGCGTCTCTGCTCGGGACCTCGAGTCGAACCCGAGCCCACAGCTACAACTCCCGCGCCATCTCGCTGATCACCGGCCACGCTTCCTTGGGATAAAACTGGTGCCCGCCCTCACCCACCACGAGTCGCACCCGATCGGACACGCCGGCCGCGGCGAAAATTTCCCGGGCCTGACGGTAGCCGCGCTCCACGCCCGCGATCCGCGCCAGGTTGTCCTCGCGGCCGGCGACGATCAGCAAGCGACGCGGCGCCACGAGGCCCGCGAGATCGGGCATGTCGGCGACCGGCACGATGCCGGGCAGATAACCGCACGCGCAGTGCGGAATGCTGAGCCAGGAATCCTCATACGTGCAAAACGAACACGACACCACCGCGAGCGCGATTCGCGGCTCCACGCAGGCGGCGTAGAAACTCACGGTGCCGCCGGTTGAGTTGCCGATGCAGCCGATCCGCGCCGGATCGAGGTCGCGCTGCGTCGCGACAAAGTCGATCGCGCGCATGACATCGAACACCCGCTGGCCGGTCAGCGGTCGGCCCTGGTGCAGTGCGAACAGCGCCGCGTCGTTACACTTCACTCTTGGCTTGGCCCGCTCGCCGAACGCCCGCTGCTCGATCACGAGCGCGGCCCAGCCGTGCGCCACCGCCTGCAGGGCCAGGTCGCGTCCGCCGGCGATCGACTTCCGCTCCACCTCGTTGCGCGCCTCACCGATCGAAATGTGCATGCCCGGTGAATGCCCCTGCAGGCAGATCATCACCGGCAGCGGACCGCGAGCGGACTTCGGTTTCAGCAGCCACCCCGGCACGACCTCGCCCGGCTCCGCGGTGAACTGAATGCGGTCCATCGTGTACTGCGCCGTCTCCTTGTGCCGCTCGACGCGCGCGTCCAGCGGGCCCTGCGTCGCGGTGGGCAGTGCGAGGATCGAACGGAGTCGCGCGCGCAGCTCGGTTTGCCACTGAGCCACGTCGAGTCCGGGCCGAAACCCCAACGCCGGCGCCGCGATCGCACGCGAGATCAAACCGAGTCCCGCCCATCCCGTCACGCCCGCAACGAACGCATGCCGCAGGAAGCGGCGGCGAGTCAGGACCACCTGGCG
>JBEIHL010000364.1:0-4695 GCA_040381375.1 Opitutaceae bacterium | reverse complement strand
GGCGGCGCAGACCGCTTTGCCACGTACCTCGATTGCGACCTGAATGCAGTCGCGGCGTGAAGCCGCTCCTACAGCGACCCCACCGGCTCCAGCGTCGCCCGCACGGCGGCGGGAGAGACGAGCGAGAGGGCGCAGTATTCATCGTTGATCCCATGACTGATGATCCAGCGAGCGTCGTCCCACGCCGCACCACAAGGGTAAATTACTTCGCCCACGGCGGGGTTCAATCGCTCGAACGTACGGTGGCCGCCGTACGGGTTGCCCAGCTCCAGCGGCCGGGTGGGGCGATCCAGCGGGGCGAACGGCGCCAACGCGGCGAACGTGTACGCCGCGGGCAGGTACCTGTAACCGTCCGCGCCATCGTGGACGGTATGGCAAAACGACCAGTAGCGTCCCTCGACCAGCACGGGCGGCGTGCCCCCGCGCAGACCGCCGTGGCACGCCGGATACCCGGCCATCGACCACTCGGTGTCGGCGGACGGTTCGAACGCGAGGTCGCCGTCGCCGTCGAGGGACGAGGCGAGGATCCGGTGCGGCGTGACCGAGTACACCGCCCGGAACTCACCGCTCACCGTCATGAAAAACGTCCAGTTCTTCTCCAGCTTCCGGCGTCCGGCCACCTGCAGTTCGCGCGGAAAACCGCGGGGCTGGAAGCTTACAGGATCGAGTTCCTGCAGGAACTGGCAGTTGTGCGGCTCGTGCCAGCCCGAGTTCCAGTACACGAAGAGCCGTTGGCCAAACCGGTAGAGCCGCGGATCCGCGAACCACTGCGTGGCGATTTCCGGATACACCGCGCCCGGCCGGAACCGCACCTGGTCGGTCAGTGGCACCGGCGACCCGTCGATGACCTGAAACCCGCGATCGAGCCGGCAAAGCCCGATTCGCCGCCGGCCGTCGGGCGCGACGATGCGGTAGGCCAGCAGCCAGCCTTCGCCGTCGCGCAGCAGCCCGGGATTGAAGGCCCGTACAGGTCCGTCGCCCGCCGCCGCGCGCCACTCACCCGGCAGCAGTCTCCGGGTTTCGAATACGATGCACTCCGGCGGGGCCGCGCTCATTTCCCGCTGAAGAAACTGCGCACGCCGGCGATCACGTGGTCGACCTGTTCCGCCGAGGTGTGCGGGCCGATCGGCAGGCTGAGCACTTCATCGGCAAACTTTTCCGCGAGCGGAAAGTCACCCCGTTTCCAGCCGGCGGCGGCATACGCGTGAGAGAGGTGGGGCGGGACGGGGTAGTGGATTTGAGTGCCGACGCCGGTGGCGGCGAGGTGCTTTTGCAGCGCGTCGCGCTGGCGGGTGCGAATCACGAACAGGTGCCAGACGGGCGTGGCCCACGGGGCCACGTACGGCAGCACGAGATCGCCGACCCCCGCGAGTTGGTTGAGGTAGCGGGCCGCGAGGGTCACGCGCCGCGCGTTCCAGGCGGCGAGGTGCGGGAGTTTCGCGCGCAGGAAGGCGGCCTGCAGTTCGCTCAGCCGGGAGTTCAGGCCGGGGTATTCGTGCTGGTAACGCACCTTCGAACCGTAGTTGCGCAGGTGGCGGAGCTTGTCGGCGAGGGCATCGTCGCTCGTGGTGACGGCGCCGGCGTCGGCCAGGGCGCCGAGGTTCTTGCTCGGATAAAAACTCACGCCGGCCGCGTTACCAAGGGCGCCGGCGGCCCGGCCGTGGCAGCGGGCGTCGTGGGACTGCGCCGCGTCCTCGAGCACGAAGAGCCCGTGCTTTTCCGCGATGGCCATGATGGCCGGCAGGTCGGCGGTCTGGCCGTAGAGGTGAATCGGCAGGATGGCCTTGGTGCGGGGCGTGAGGAGCGGCTCGATCCGCGCGGGATCGAGGTTGTAGGTTCGGGGATCGGGCTCGCACGGCACGGGCCGGGCGCCGACGTGGGTGACGGCGAGCCAGGTGGCGATGTAGCCGTGCGACGGCACGATGACTTCGTCGCCCGGGCCGACCCCGCGGGCCATGAGCACGAGCTGCATTGCTTCGAGGCCGTTGGCGACGCCGACGCAGTGCCGCGTGCCGACGCTGGCGGCGTATTCGGATTCGAAAGCCTCGAGTTCGCGCCCGAGCAAGACCCAGCCGGACTCCATGACGCGATGATACGCGGCATCGAGCTCGGCGCGGAGCTCGTCGTAGGCGGGTTTGAGGTCGAGAATCGGAACTTTCACGGGTCGGAGAGGCGCCCACGAAACACACGAATCACACGAAACAGGGAAGAGCACATCGCCTCAGGCCTGGCCCGTCGTCGCCTCAGCGTTGCTCCGGGAGGTCCGAACCCTGCCGGGCTTTCGTGTCTTTGGTGTGTTTCGTGGGCCACCTGGATTGCTCAGACGAATTTCAGTTTTCTGGCCGCGAACCACACCATGCGCAGCAGCAGCACGCCGTGGCGCCAGCGCTGGATGTTGGTCGTGCCGTAAGTGCGTTCCCGATATCGGATCGGGACGTCGGCGATCTTGAGATTCTGCTTCGCGGCGCCGAAGAGCAGGTCGAAGTCGCCGAAGGGATCGAAGTCGCCGAAGTACGCCCGGTTGGCCGCGATGCGATCGTACTGCGCGCGCGTGAGCACCTTGGTGCCGCAGAGCGTGTCCTTGACCGGCTGGCCCAGCAGCCAGGTGAAGATCAGGCCAAACGCTTTGTTGGCGCACAGGTTCAGGAACTGCATGGCCTTTTCGTCCATCGGGTACACGAGCCGCACGCCGTTCGCGAACTCCGCGCGCCCGCTCGCAACAACGTCGTAGAACTTCGGCAGCTCCTCCGGCGGCATGGTGAGATCGGCGTCGAGGATCATCAGCACTTCGCCGGTCGCCACCGCGTAGCCGGCGCGTACGGCGTCGCCTTTGCCCTTTCCGGTCTGCTGGAGAATCGTGATTTTGCGCTGGGGATTCTCGGCGGCGACGCGCTGGATTTCGGCCCACGTGTTATCCCGCGAATGGCCTTCGACGAAGATCAGCTCCGTGCCCGCGCCCATGTCCGGGGTGCGCGCGACGGCCGCTGGAATGTTGCCCGCTTCGTTGCGGGCCGGGATCACGACGGACACCGAGAGTAGCCGCGGCGCCTGGGCGTGTTCGCGCCGAGCGACGTAGAACACGGTCAGGCAGAACCACTGCAGCAGCGGACCGAGCCAGCGGTTGAGGAAGGAGCCGAGACCCAAGAGGCGGAACGGGATCAGGATTCGTCCTTGCCGAAAGACCGGACTCCAGCCGGCGAGGCCGAGCAGGTTCAGCACATCGGACGAGGCGAGCCAACTGTTCTGCGGCTGCCGCGCTTTCAATCCGAGGCCTTTGGCGAGGGAGAGCGCGGGCCGCCAGAGCGTGTTCTGGAAATTCACCAGGAGCCGCGTGTCCGGGTGGGACACGGAGTGCAGGCGTTCGAGCAGACGCTGCACGTCGGCGGCGAGATTCAGTGTATCGGAGATGATGATGATATCGAACGTCTCCTCGAGCTCGAGCAACTCGCCGGCCTCAACGTGGAACGTGGCGTCGGGCAGCCGTTTCCTCGCCGCCTGGATTTGAGCGGGGGAGAGATCGACGCCGACCTTGCGGCGGGCGTGGATCCGGCCGAGCAACTCGCCCGAGCCGCAGCCGATTTCGAGCACGCTCGCATCGGGTGGAATCAGGAGATTGTAGTAGTGCGCGAGCAGTCCCCGGTAGGCGCGCGCTCCGGCCTGTGGTTCGGTCGGCGCCGCGTCGTAAAAGGTGCGGACGCGCTCGAGATGTTCGCGGGCGAGGGCGGAGAGGGCGGACGGCATGGAGGCGGCGGGCGCGAGGCGCGGAACTTTCGTGACGTTGGCGCGCCCGGACGTCGAGGCGCAAGAATGGGGTCTGAGTTTTGCAGCGGTTGCTGATGGGGGAGCGGCATTACGCCGCGACTGATTCGTCGACCTCATGGTCGGTCGGGGCCTAGAGCCCCTCCCACCGGGCAAGCTATGCGGCCGGACGCGATTCGAACTCGAGTTATGGGTTGCAATCACTCTCGAAATCCCGCGCTTTGACCGTTCGAATCTCGCGTCCATTCATGGTGTCGATCGCCCTCACGTCCCTGCGCGCTTTTTCCCGCGCCGTGTTTGCGCTCGGCTGCTTGGCGGCGGTTTCGGTTCTTGCCGCCGCCGAGGCGGCCGGGCCGGCGGAGCCGCCGGATGTTGCGGGCTCGATGCCGGAGGATTTTCTGCCGGAATTGAGGCTGATTCTGGATTCGGCGCTGCGGCGTTCCCCGCAACTGATCGTGGCTGACTTCGAACGCACGGTGCAGGCAGCCAAGATCTACGGGGCCGATGCGGCGCGGCTGCCCAACCTGCGCGGATCGTCGGAGTACGCGAGCAACCAGACCGAGGTCACGGGTAACAACAATTCTCAGAGTCGTGCCAGCGGCTTTTTCTACCGGTTCGAGGTGGGCCAGGCCATTTTTCACTGGGGTGCATTGCGCAACCAGAGTCTGGCCGCGCGGCTCAACGTGCTCGCGGCGCAGAAGGGTTATGCGATCGCGGCGCGCGAGCTCGGCGTGGTGATTCGCAAGGCCTATCTCGCGCTCGTCACGGAGCGGGCGCGGCTCCAGCAGGGGCGGCAGGCGCTGGCCGTGTTGCGGGCCGACCTGGCCGTGCTCGAGGAGAAGAAGCGCAGCGGCTCGATCTCGGCTGCGGTGTACGAGGGCGAACGGTTGCGCGATCGGGAAATGGCGGCGGAGCTCGCGCGCGGCGAGGCGGAGT
>JBEIHL010000363.1:0-4697 GCA_040381375.1 Opitutaceae bacterium | reverse complement strand
GACTTCAATCACGAGCGGCTCGGGCCCGACGCCGGTCGCGCCTACGACACCGGCTACCACGTGCGCGTGCTGCAGCCGGTCCTGCTGCTCTGGCAGCGCACCGGAGACCCCGCGCTCGGCGCGCCGCTGACGCGCTGGCTGCGCACCTGGGCCGAGGCGGCCCAGGGCACCGACAACGGCAAACCCGCAGGCATCGTGCCGGCGGCGCTGCACTGGCCATCGGGGCGCGTCGGCGGCTCCGCCCGCGGCTGGATCGGCCCCGACCTCGGCGGCGATCCGATGCTCGAATTGTACTCGTGGCCCGGGTTGCCGGTCGCCGCCATGACGGCAGCGCTCCTGCAGGCGCACGTGCAGACAGGCGAGGCGCCGTTTCTTCAGCCGTTGCTGCAAATGGCCGAGTTCCGGCGCGCGCATCTTGCCGCCGGTGACCCCGACGGCCCGCCCGGCTCGAAGGCGTGGGCGGCGCACCGGCTGCCGGCCGTGATCAACGACCCGCTCGCGAAGTGGCGCCAGCTCACCGGCGATTCCCGCTACGACGACCTCCTGCAGAAGGACGCCAGCGGCTACGTGCGGTTCATCCTGGGCGGAGACGAGGCGGCGCTGACGCAGGCGCTCGAGGCGACCGCCCGGACGCTCAGCGTGAACTGGCCGATGTACACGTCGGAGGTGCGCTACACCGACCGCGTGCTGTCGTTTCCGCACGTGTGGCCGCGCGCGATCGCGAGCGGGCTCGCCCGCATCGATCCCGCGCTCCTGTACTCCACCGTGACGGGTGACCCCGGCCGGGTGGAAACGTATCCGCTGAACGGCGCCCGCTGGCACACGCTGCCGCGTGATCTCGCCGTGCGCGTCGCGGAGAACCGCCGCGAGCGTTTCGCGGCCGACCTGTTTCATTTCGGCAGCGGAACGCGGGCGATGGGGGTGAGCCTGTTCACGCTCGCACCGGGGCGCTATGGGTGGCGCTTGACGGCCGACGGCGGCGCGGTGCTCTCGCGCGGAGAGGTCACGATCACGGACGCGGCACGGAGATTGAATTTCAGCGTGCCCGCCCGCACGCCTTGCCGGCTGACCCTGGAGGTGGCGAAGTAGCTCCCAGGATTTCCATCCCCATGCCTCACTACGACGCCCTTTTCCTCGGCACCGGTCACAACGCCCTCGTCGCGCAGGCGTACCTCGCGCGCTCCGGACTGCGCACCCTCGCGCTCGATCGCGCGGCGGAACCCGGCGGCGGGCTGCGCACCGAACCCAATCCGCGGCTGCCTGGTTTCACTCATCATCCGCACTCGTTCTTTCACCGCGCGATCAGCCGCATGCCGTGGTTCCGCGATCTCGAACTGGAGCGTCA
Organism: Opitutaceae bacterium; assembly: GCA_040381375.1. Classification (GTDB taxonomy): domain Bacteria; phylum Verrucomicrobiota; class Verrucomicrobiia; order Opitutales; family Opitutaceae; genus ER46. The sequence goes on along the minus strand of JBEIHL010000363.1, from coordinate 3,352 downwards.
CGGCGTCCGCTACCTGCAACCCGAACTCAACGTCGCGATGCTCCTGCGCGATGGACGCGCACTCGAGTGGTGGACAGATTTCGACCGGACGGTCGCGTCGTTCGCGCAGTTTTCGGCGAAGGATGCGGCCGCGCTTCGCCGCTGGACAGAGGAGTTTCGTCCGATCGTCGAGCGTATCCTGATTCCGGAGTCGCAGTCGCCGCCGCTCGAACCCGCGCACCGCCGGCGGCTGCTGGAACGGAGCACGCTCGGCCGCCGGCTGCTCGAGGTGTCGGCGCTTTCGCCGCTCGAGTTCGTGACGCGGGAGTTCGAGCACGACGCGATTCGCGCGGGCCTGCTCTTCTTCAACGGACTCCGCGAGGTGGATCTGCGGCTGCCGGGGTTTGGTCATGCCATCCCCGCGCTGCTCGCCTCGCCGACCAAGGCGCAGATGTGCGTCGGCGGTTCGGGCAATCTCGCGCGCGGGCTCGTCGCCGCGGTGACCGAGCACGGGGGCGAGATCCGCACCGGCGTGGAGATCCGCCGGATCGTGCTGCGCCAGGGCCGCGCCGCCGGCGTCGAGCTCGACACCGGCGAGACCATCACGGCGGACACCGTGGTTTCGGGCCTCAACCCGCAGCAGACCTTTCTCGATTTGCTGCCGGCGAGCGAAACCGCCGCCGACCTGCGGGCGCGGGCGACGGGGCTTCGAGTACAACCTGCTTGCGCCGCTCTTTGCATTGAACGTCGCGCTGTCGGAGCCACCCCGCTGGGCGGCCTCGGCGCAGCGGCCGGAGTTGGAAGACGCGTTCATGTTCATCGTCGGACTCGAGCGGTTCGGCCAGTTCCACGATATCGTGGCGGCGCACGAACGCGGGGAAATTCCGCCGACCGTCGCGTGGGGCGCCTGTCCGACCCTTTTCGATCCAACGCAGGCGCCGGCCGGCAAACACGTGGCATTCCTCTGGGAAAAACTGCCCTACGCGCTCCGCGGCAACGCGGCGAACTGGGACGCCGAGCGCGAGGCCCACGGTCGCCGTTTGCTGGATACGTGGACGGAATTCGCACCCAACCTGAAAGGAGCGGTGCTGGACGCCTACACGCGCTCGGCGCTCGATACGGAGCGCTCGCTGCCGAACATGCGCGGCGGGGATCTGTTGGTCGGGTCGTTTGCGAACGGCCAGGTCGGATGGAACCGGCCCTTTGCCGGCGCGGGCAACTATCGGACGCCGGTGCCGGGCCTGTACCTGTGCGGCGGTTCGACGCACCCGGGAGGAAACGTCACGGGTCTTTGTGGCTACAATGCCGCGCGCGTGATCGCAACCGATGCCGGCAAACGCTTGTGGTGGAATCCGCCGGAGATCGAACGTGTGCTCGAGGGTTTGGCGTGAGCGGAATTTTCACAGGAGGGCGCAGAGAGCTGCGCACGTAACATACGGATCACATCAGATTCCCGATGAAATTGTATTTCCAAATCCTGTCATTCTGAGCGAAGCGAAGAATCCGGCAGCGCAACCGCATGCGGATATCAAGCTGGATTCATCGCCGAGCCTCAGAATGACAGGCAGGAAAACATCAATTCCAAGGTACGACCCAGCGGCTGTCTGAACCTCTGCGTTCTCTGCGCTCTCCTGTAAAATGCCTGGGGGCTACCGCCGCATCGCCGCGAAGTGCGCCTTCACCGCCGCCCGCATCGCCGCGCTCGCGGCGGGGGTGTTGGTGTGGCCCGCAGCGATGTCGTTGAAGATTTCCTTTTTCGTGGGGAGCGCGTTGTAGGCGGCGTACACGCTTGTCGGCGGGCAGGTGGTGTCGATGAAGCCGACGGTGAAGAAGCCCGGCGCTTTCGCCTGCGTCGCGAAGTTCACGCAGTCGTAGTAGCGCACGGCCGCCACGACGTCCGCGCCCGGCCGCTCGTTCGTCTCGATGAACTTCGGCCAGCCGGCGATGCGGCTGGCGACCGCGCCGGTGTGATCGCACCCGGCCGGCACACCGGCGGCGAAGAAGCTCACGCGCGCGTCGAGTCCGGCGGCGGCGATGGCCTGGAGTCCGCCTTGGCTGGAACCGGAGACCACCACCGTGTGACCGTCCCATTCGGGCTGCGCGGTGAGGAAATCGATCGCCCGCACGAGGCGCAGCAGCATGCCGCGAAAGTAAATCGTCTCGCGCGAATCACGGCCGATCTTCCGGTAATCCTTCAGTTCACCCGCGGCGAGTGCGGCATAGAATGCGTCCTCGCGGCCGTTCGGCAGGCCGTGGGCGTTCATGTCCATGGCCAGCGCGCCTTCCTTCGCCCAGCCGACCGCGGCGCTGAGGCCCGACGAACGCACGCCGGCGCCGTGCACGGTGAGAATGGCGGGCAAGCTGCGCGGCTTGGCGCCCTTTGGCCGGGCGAAATACGCGGAAACCGGCTTGCCCACGCTGTCGGCCTGGAGGTCGAAGGCCTCGATCTCGGCCGCGGGCGATTTCACCGGCGTGAGCCGCGGGCTCATCGGCACCGCGGCGAGCAGCTTCTTTTTGCCGCCCCAGAACTCCGCGAAGTCGGCGGGCACGGGCAGGCTCGGACGGATCTCCGTGGGCGCGATGCCGGCGCCGGCATTGGCGGTCACCTTCTCGCCGCCGCCCTCGAAGGTCACGTTGCACTGCAGAAAGCCGGGCTCATTCAGAGAGCCGGTGATTGTCGCCTGGCCCCCGGTGAGCACGGCACGACCGGTGCGGCGGGGGTCCACGCCGTCCTTGCTCAACGTCCACGTCACCTCGCCGCTTTCGAGCGGTTTGCCCTGGTGTTCGACGCGCACCGTGAACGTGACGGTCTGACCGCGCGCATAGAGCGCGTCGCTCCGGTCGGCGGACACCTTGACGGCGTGGCGGGTCGACTGCTTCGCCTTTTCAGCGGCGGGGGCGAGAGCGACCACGGTGAAGAGGACGCAAACCAGGGAGAGCAGCGGGAGGAGTTTTTTCATTGGGAGGGGAACCAGCCGTCTCTGAAAGCAAGGGCCGGGCTGGGGTTAACCACGAAACACACGAAATACACGAAAGCTCCGAGAATGACCCCGGACTTTTCGTGTGTTTCGTGGTTTTACCTCTCCGGCAGATTCGACACTAGGCCAGGATCGCCTTCACGACTTTCGCCGGTTCGACGCCGGTCAGTCGCTGGTCGAGGCCTTGGGACCGGAAGGAGAACTTCAGATGATCGATGCCGAGGCAGTGCAGGAGCGTGGCGTTGAGGTCGTGCAGGCTGACGGGGTCGCGCACGATGTTGTAGGAGAAGTCGTCGGTCTCGCCGAACACCACGCCGCCCTTCACGCCGCCACCAGCCAGCCAGACGCTGAAGCAGCGGGGATGGTGGTCACGGCCATAGTTCGTCTTCGTCAGG
>JBEIHL010000362.1:0-4700 GCA_040381375.1 Opitutaceae bacterium | reverse complement strand
GGGCTGCGAAAAGGGCGGCGGGGAGAGGCGCGAAGAGGAGGGCGGCGGAACGGAGGAGGAACTTCATGCTAGCGTTGGTAGTAGTGGTGGCGGAGGTGGGTGCGACAGGCCCAGGGGAGTAGGCGCGCCCGGAGTGCGGAAATGGTCGGAAGCGGGCCGGAGGTGGACGGAGGAATAGGGGGAGGCGGGAAACGCTCAACGCTGAACGCTAAAAGCGGTGGGCGGACGCGTCGCGGCGCAGTCAGGGCTGCTCTGTGTGCGCACACTTTTCTCCGGGCCTGTAACCCTCATGCCGTTTTCCGGTAGAGCCCCACGAACACTCAACGTTTGCTGCATGAAACTACCCCGTACTCTATCGAGAATCGCCGCGACCTGCCTCGCGTTCATCGCCTCGCTCGTCCTCCAGTCCCGCGCCGCCGCCGATGCCGTCCTTCATTGGAACAAGACGATGTGCGACTTTTCCGCCGGACTCGGCGCCAACGGACTGCCGCCTTTTCTCGAGGTTCGCGTTTATGCCATGGCCCACCTCGCGATGCTCGACGCCCTGCGCAGTGCGTCGAAACCACCGGCTTCGAGTCGCTCCCCCCAAGTCGCCAACGCCGATGCTGCGATCGCGGCCGCGGCGTACGGCGTGCTGAAGACCGAGCTTCCCATGGGCGACGCGTTCTTCGACGCGGCGTACTCGGCGGCGCTGGCGGGTATTCCGCTGTCAGACGCCCGGAGTCGCGGCCTGGCGATTGGTGAAGCCGCCGCGAACGAGATCCTGGCGAAGCGCGCCAACGACGATCCGTTCGGCCGCCTGCTCGCCCCTTACACGCCCGGCACGGGACCGGGTGCATATCAGCCGACGCCGCCCATCAACTTCGTGGCGGGCGCCGGCTGGGCGACAATGCCGGCGTTCGTCCTCAAATCGAACGATCAGTTTCGCCCACGCCCGCCGTACACGTCGCTGTTCAGCCTCGAATACGCCATGGACGTGAACGAAATCCAGGTCCTCGGGAAAGCCGGCTCAACCGCCGGCACGACCGAGCAGACACAGGTCGCGCTGTTCTGGTACGAGAACTCCTCCTTCGCCTGGAATCGCATCGCGCAGACCGTTTCGATTGCCCGCCAGTTGAGCCTCAATGAAAACGCCCGACTCTTCGCGGCCCTGAACTGCGGCATTGTCGACGCGTACATCGCCTCGATGGATTCAAAGTTCCACTACAACTTCTGGCGCCCGATCACCGCTATCCGCGCCGCCGGCAGTGATGGCAACGCCCTCACCGGTCCGGACGTGGCGTGGGAGCCGTTGAACGTGACGCCGCCCGGGCCCGAATACACCTCCGCGCACGCGGCGGCGGGCGGTGCGGCCTCCGTGATCATCGCCGCGTGGGTCGGAGACACGTCGGCCTTCTCCTCCACCAGTACCACCGCGCCGGGCACGCGAATGTTCAAGCGGTTGTCCGACGCCGCCGTGGAGAACGCCTACTCTCGCATGCTCGTCGGCATCCATTTCCGTCGCGCCTGCACGGCGGGTCTGGAACAGGGCCGCTCGGTCGGAACTTACATCCTCAAACATGCGAAGTTTCTGAAACCATGACCGCCGCCAGAGGTGGTTCGTCCGCCTGAGTTCACCGGCTAAGAGACGATCTAACACCTAAGGCGGAACGATTCAGTTGGCGTCCCAATCACCGCTGAAAACGAAGGCACTGAAAGGTGGAGCGGCTTGACCTAAAACCGCTGCATCGGGATCGGTGGAACGTCAGCCGCTTGGGGACAAGCGGCTCCACCTCCCTGCGGAATCCGTGACCGGAAGCTAGGATGCGCCGGATGATGCGGCCGGCGCAGGCGACGCCCAACACCTCGGTGTGCTTTGGCCGATTTCGAACGTAAGAGAGCCTGCGGACGAACTTGGAGCGGGCGGGCATCCCGCACTCACGGCGCGGGCGTACACGGACGTCGCCGCGCTCGCTTTGCACTCGGAGATAGCGAAGTTGCCGTGGATTGCCGGTACGGAAACTTGCGTACAACTGCGCTCACAAAAATCCGGCAATCCCGGTCATCCTGCGTCACTTCGCGTCCTCGAGGGCACTTCGGAGCAAACTCCGCAAGTCACCGTCGACGGTGCGTTTAGTCCCTTTCTGACACTCTGCGGCACGTCCGGCCAAAGACGTGAAATGGTGGTAGGAACTGGATTCGAACCAGTGTAGGGCGGAGCCCAGCAGATTTACAGTCTGCCCTCGTTGGCCACTTGAGTATCCTACCAAACAGGGACGCGGAACGTCGCCAGTCCGCCCCCTGACAGCAAGGATTTTTTTCCGCGGCCTTGCGTCGTGGCGCCGGCCCTTTTCTCTGCCTGCGCGGCATGCTCGAAACCCTGCGCGAACTCCGGGAGCAGTTCCTGGCCAACGGTCTGGCCGCAACCTTGTTTTCGCTCGCCGGTTTTGTGCTCGCGCTGCTCCTGGTCGGTCGGCTCATGAGCGAAAAGCGCGCTCCGGCGAACACGTTCGCCTGGTTGCTCATCATCGTCCTCGTTCCCTGGGTCGGGGTGCCGCTTTACCTGCTCGTCGGTGGCCGGAAGCTCCGGCAGATCGCCAAACGGAAATCCCGGCTGCGTCCTGAACTGCCCCACGGCGAGCAGGAAGTCCCCGCCGTGTCCGCCTCGGCCACAGCTCAAACCATCGTTTCCGCCGGCGGCCCCGCTCCCGTGGGCGGCAACGCGATGCGGCTGCTGACCACCGGCGAGAGCGCCTACGCCGCGCTCGAGCAGGAGATTCGCCGGGCCCGGACGCACATTCACATCACTACCTTCATCCTCGGTCGCGACGACACCGGCCGGCGCCTCGTGAAACTACTGGCCCAGCGGGCGCGCGAGGGCGTCAAGGTGCGGCTGCTGTTGGATTCCGTGGGATCGATGCTCTCGAGCCTCTGGTTCGTAAACCCGATCCGGCGCGCGGGCGGAAGGGTCGGGCGCTTTATGCCGGTGCTGCCGTTCACGTCGCGGGGCTCGGCCAACCTGCGCAGTCACCGAAAAATCGCGGTCTTCGATCACTGCACTGCCATCGTGGGCGGACACAATCTCGCCCGGGAATACATGGGGCCCACCCACCGCCGCCGGCGCTGGCAGGATTTTGGGGCCGTGATCGAGGGACCGGCGGCCGCACTGCTCAACGAGGTGTTCATCGCCGACTGGTCGTTTGCCACGCGCGAACCGGTGGAGGCGCTGCACGCGGAGATTCCGGCCGATTGCACCTCGCGGGTGCGCGGCCCATCGGCTCTGCAGGTGGTCGCGAGCGGTCCCGATGTGCCGGGCGATCCGCTTTACGAGGGGATCGTGTCCATGATCCAGGAGGCGACGAAGAGCGTCTGTATCGTCACGCCCTACTTCATCCCGGACGATGTGCTGCTGCGCTCGCTCATTGTGAAGGCGCGGTCCGGCAAAGAGGTGACCCTCATCGTGCCGCGGCGCTCCGATCATCCCGTCACTGATTTCGCCCGGCGACACTATCTCCGCGAGCTGCAGCGGGCCGGTGGTCGCGTGCGGCTGTTCTCCCCGGGCATGTTGCATTGCAAGGCAATCATTGTGGACGACAGCGTCGGCCTGCTCGGCTCGGCCAATTTCGACCTGCGCAGCTTGTTCGTGAATTTCGAGATCGGCGTACTCGTACACTCGGTACCCGATGTGCTGGCGATGAAGGCGTGGGCGACCGAGCTCTCGTCGGGTTGCCACCCGCCCAAGCCAGAGCGGAAGGGGCGCAGTCGTTTCATGGTCAATCTGCTCGAGGACGTGAGCCGGCTGCTTGCGCCGCTGCTGTGAGCGGAACGAGTCGAACGTCAGCCGCTTGGGGACAAGCGGCTCCACCTTCAGGGCATCGATCCACTTACAGCATGCCCGCTTCGCGGAAACTGAAGTACCCCCGGCCTGCCGGATCGGCGGTGGTGCGGCCGACGACGATGTGGTCGACCAACGTAATATCCACGGCGCGAGCCGCTTCGCGTAGCAGCCGCGTGACCTGCAGGTCGGCGGAGCTCGGGGCCGGGTCGCCGCTGGGGTGATTGTGGGCGCACACGATGGCGGCGGCCGATTCCCGGACTGCCGCGCGAAAGACTTCACGCGGGTGGGCGAGGGCGGCGGTCGCGGTGCCGGAGGAGATCTCCACGCGCTTGAGCAGCCGGTTCTTCCGATTGAGGCACAACACCCAGAACTTCTCGACCTCCAGTCCGGCCGCGAACGGCTGCAGATAGGCGTGCACGAGTTCCGGCCGCGCCAGCAGCGGTCCTTCGTCGGCGGGTTGCCCCATCACCCGGCGCGCCAGCTCCATCACTGCGAGCAATTGCAACGCCTTCACCCCGCCAATGCCCTTGAGCCGGCGGAAATCCTCCTGGCGCCAGGCGAGGAGTCCGGGGAGCGAGCCCGCTTCTGCAATCAGGCGGGCAGACAGCGTCAGCACATCCTGGCCACGAGTGCCGCTGCGCAGGACGAGCGCCAGTAGTTCCGTGTCGCTCAAGGCACCAGCGCCGAGTCGGGCCAGGCGTTCCTGGGGACGTTCGCCGACGGCGGTTTCGCGCAGCCGGTTGGGCAGCGGGTAGACGGGGGGCGCAGGTGAGGTCAACAGATCCCAGCAAACGTCCTTCGCGCCGCGGAGCCGAGTGCGCGGAAGCCTCGAAATCGGGGTGGTGCGCGGGTGAGGCTGGTGCCTTTCCTGGGAGCGCGGCCG
>JBEIHL010000361.1:0-4700 GCA_040381375.1 Opitutaceae bacterium | reverse complement strand
GGGGGAGACGTTGAGTGGCCGGCACCGGGGATTCAATGGGGACCGAACGGAGCGTTCAATTCGTGCACAAGCGTGCGGGGAGTTGACCGATAGTAAAGGGGATGAAATGCTTCCCGCGCAGGCTGAACTCGCCAAAGCCCGGACTTTGGGTGACGGTCGGGGAGTTCTAAAATCCTCGCTCCCCACCATGCGTTCCTATCCACCCCTCGTTCGTGCCGCCCTGGTCGTTGTCGTGAGTTTAGCGCTGGGCGCCTGTTCGGCTGAGAGCCGCAAGGCCCGCTCGCTCGAACGGGCGGCGGAAGCCTACCGCGCCGGTGACATGGAGAAGGCGCGAATTGAATACCAGAACGTGCTGCAGAAGTTTCCGGATGATCCTGCGGCCAACGAGAGGATGGCCCTGATCTGGTACGATCGCGGCGCCAGCGTCCGGGCGCTGGCGTTTTTTTCCCGGCTCAACCTGCAGACTCCGTCCAACCAGGCTTTGCGGCTGAAGCGGGCACGGTTGATCCAGGGTCTTGGCCGGACGTCGGAGGCGCGGCGGGAGGCCGAGGGGATTCTGAGCCTCTCGAAGAACGTGCCCGAAGCTCTGGTCTTGTTGACGGAAACGATCCGCGAGCGTGAGGAACTGAAGGCGACGGAGGACGCCTTGCAGGCTTTTGCGGACAAGAATTCGGTCTTTTACCAACTCGCGTCGGCCAATGTGCTCGTGATGCGCGGCGACGCAGCCGGAGCGCGGACGGCGTTGCAGCGGGCTCTGGCGCTCGATCCCAAGTCGCCGGATGCTCACCTGGCGATGGCGCGGTTTCAGGCGGGACAAAACAACTCGACCCAGGCTCTGGCGACGCACAAGACCGCCGCGGACTTGGCGCCACTCCGTTCGCCCGTTCGGATGGCCTATGCTAACTACCAGGCCCAGACGGGCGCCCTGACCGAAGCGGCTGCGACCCTGAAAGAGATCACCCAAAAGGTCCCGGACTATCTTCCGGCCTGGCGGGGGCTGGCGCAGATTGCGATGCAGCAGCGGCGCTTTGATGACGCGATGACCTTCCTGCAAAACGCGCTTCGACAGGACTCCGCGGATATTGATGCGCTCATTCTTCGGGCGCGGGTTCTGCTCGCGGTCGGCGATGCCAAGACGGCGATCGCTGAGCTCAGCCAGTTTGGCGCGGCGATGCCGGGCCTGGGCGTCGAGAAGCACCAACTCGCCATCGCGCACCTGCAGAATCAGAACCCGTCCAGCGCGCTGGTGGCACTGGAGCAGACCGTGGGGCTGTTTCCGGACAACCTTGAGGCTGCGCTGCTCCTCGGTCAGCTCCGGCTGCGCGCGGGCAAGGCGCAGGAGGCGGCGGAATTGATGATGGCGGTGGTCAACCGGCGTCCTGATCTGATCCCCGCTCATTTGCAGCTGATTGAAGCCGCCTCGGTCCTGGGAAATTTGGAACCGCTGGCGCAGTCGCTGGCCAAGAATATCGCTTCCGTCGCCAACAAAGCCCAGCTCCACTATGTCCTCGGCCTCGTCAGGCTGCGCCAGGACAAACTGGCGGAGGCGCGGCAGAGCTTTGAAGCCGCCCAAGCGGCGGCGCCGGAGCAGTTGGCGGCGACGATCGAACTCTTCGGTCTCGATCTGAAAGAGGGCAAGTCCGACGCGGCCGTGGCGCGGGCGCAGGCGGTGACCGTCAAGTATCCGAAAAGTGGAGTCGGCCATATTCTCACGGCCCGGGCTCAGTCGGCGCGCGGTGACTGGTTGGCCGCGGAAACGGCCGCGATTGCGGCGATCGAAGTCGCCCCCAATGACTCGGCAGCCTACGGGGTCCTTACTTCGGCCTACTCTAACTCGAAGCGACTCGATCAGCCCGGCACCCTCGATCGACTCGACGCCTTCCTCGCGAAACACATCGGCAATCCCCTGGCGGTGCTGATGGGTGGCCAGCTCTTCATGATGCAGCAGGATCACGCGCGAATTCTCGCGCTCTACGAGAAACATCTGGCCGCCAACCCGGGTTCCAGCGCGGTGATGAACAACCTCGCCAACCTGCACGCCGATCAGATGAACAACCTGGACAAGGGTCTGGAATACGCCCGCAAGGCGCGTGAACTCGATCCTTCGTCACCGGCCATTGCCGACACCCTGGGCTGGATGCTGTTTCGGAAGAACGATGCCCGCGGAGCATTGCCCCTGCTGCAGCAAGCAGGACGTTTCATGCCCGACAATCCGGAGGTTCAGTTCCATCTGGGCAAGGCGAGCCTCGCCGTGGGCGACGAAGCCGGAGCCCTCGCGGCGTTTCGAATCGTGGCCGGCGCGAAGGCGGATTTTCCGGATAAGGCGGAGGCCAAAGCCAAGGTCGCTGAACTTGAGCAACGCGTGCCGGCTCCGGCCGCTCCCGCCGGGAAAGCGCCGGCGAAATAGGACCGCACCGCGCTCCTACTCGGCCAAAGAAAAAGGACGGGGATGAACCCCGTCCTTTTTCTTTGGCGCGCCTCACCGGAACTGGTCCGGCGAGACGGAATCGCTGAGTCTTACTTGCGGCGGAAGTACGCGAGGAACAGCAGCGAGCCGACCATCATCGCCAGCGTCGAACCGGCATCCGGAACCTTGTTCGGATCAACCTGAGCACCGACGAAACCGATGAGGTTCTTGGTGAGGTTCTGGGAATTCGGAAGGTCGTATAGGTTCTGCATGAAGTTGACGTCGAAGATGACCGTCAGGGCGCCGGCTGGGGCATTGGCGAGATCACCCACCGAGAACGCGATGCCGGAGCCGCGGTTGTTCGCATCCTTCGTAATGAAATCGCCCGTGCCGGTATCGTTCACGCCGACGCCACCTGCCCAGGCAAATTCTATTTGCGTCACAAGATTCGGGCCCGTGAAGGGCGCCATAACCGTCTGCTGGTCGAGGACGCTGCCGTCGAAGGAAAGGCTGCCGCCACCCGCCGCGGCGATCAGGGCCAGCACGGAATCGTTCCGGCCCACGAAGCCGGCATTCTCGCCCATGACAAACATACCACCGCCAGCGGCGAGGAAGTTTACGTACTGGGTCTGCTCCCCCGCGGTGATCGCCGGATTGAAGCGGATATCCCAGATTTGGCCGAAACCGGCAAAATTGGCCGGAACCGTATCGGCGATGGTGACCGTATTTCCGGCCGCGATGTGCAGCGTCTGGAGGTTGGTCGTAATATCGCTGGTCGTGTCGGATTCAGACGTGGTGCTGGAGCCATTGATGATCAGAACATTGCCAGCTTGGAGCTGGACGCTCAGACTGAGGGCAAGGGCCGCAGCCGCGAGTCCGCGTGATAGATTTTTGAGGTGATACATAGGTGTGGTTGAAGCAGACGGGATAAATGACCCGAATTTCCGGACAGCAAGAGCCGGACAGAAAAGGTCTTAAGGGAACCATAGCAACAATGATGCCAGCTATGCTATATGAAGGTAACACGTTGCGGATAAACAGCTAGAGGTGTTATTTTTTTCCTGAGTAGTTTTATCTCTTGAGTTGCGTATCAGGACCCGACATTCCTAGGTGGTACAGCTCCTTAATTATTTAGCAACTAGTTGAAAATCAATAATCTAAGATACTAAACTACCTTGTAAGGAAACGCGACGAGATCTAGGGTCAGATCTCCGCATTCGGGACTTCTTGGGGCGTCCCAGTCGGTTTGCCGGCCTCCGGGCTCAGACGCCGCAGGGACGACAGGCGACGTTCACTTCTTCCACACGTCCCCGACTCCCTCGCCGAACCAGCGCGTGGTGACGACTTTCTGCTGGGTGTAGAACTGCACGGCCTCGCGGCCCTGGATGTGCAGGTCGCCATAGAAGGAGTCGTCCCAACCGGTGAAGGGAAACATCGCCATGGTGGCGGGTACGCCGACGTTGATGCCGACCATCCCGGCCTTCACGCGATGCTTGAACTCGCGGGCGGCGCGGCCGCTGTTGGTGAAGATCGCGGCGCCGTTGCCGAACGCCGAGGCATTGGTGATCTCGATCGCCCGATCGAGATCCTCCTGACGCATGACGTTGAGCACGGGACCGAAGACCTCTTCACGCGCGAGGGTCATGTTCCGCTCCACGCCGTCAACGATCGTTGCCCCCAGGTAGAAGCCACGCGGCGCGTCCGGCACTTTCACGCCGCGTCCGTCCGCAATCACCTTGGCGCCTTCCTTTTCGCCGCTCGCCACCAGCCCGAGCACGCGCTCGCGATGCTGGGCGGTAATCACCGGACCCATATCCGGCTGGGCCGGCCGGTCGGTCGGGCCGACTTTGATCGCGCGGGCGGCTTCGACGAGCGAGGGCAGCAGCCGTTCCGCGGCGGCGCCGACCGTGATCGCGGTTGAACCGGCCATGCACCGCTCGCCGGCGCAGCCGAACGCCGCGGTGGACAGCGCTTCGACCGTTTTCGGGATGTCGGCATCGGGCATGATGACGAGATAGTTCTTCGCGCCGCCGTTGGCCTGGACGCGTTTGCCGTGCCGCGTGCCGGTCTCGTAGATGTATTTGGCAATCGGAGACGAGCCGACGAATGAAACCGCGCGCACCTTGGGATGAGTGAGCAGCGCGTCCACCACGGCGCGGCCGCCGTGCACAATGTTGAACACGCCCTTTGGGATGCCGGCCTCGACCAGCAGTTCACCGAGCAGCATCGCCGTCAGCGGCACCTTCTCGCTGGGTTTCAGGATGAACGAATTGCCGCACGCCAGCGCGAGCGG
>JBEIHL010000360.1:0-4707 GCA_040381375.1 Opitutaceae bacterium | reverse complement strand
TGATCCCTGAGGCTCCAGCTGCCGCTCGCCACCACCCACCCCAGGGGGAGGAGGAGAAATTCACCCGCCCTTGGCCGCCGCGACGTACTGCCCGATGATGCCGTCGAAGCTGCCGTTGGTGAAGAACGCGACGACCCGGGGTTTGCCGAAGACCGCGGCGGCGCCGAGGGTGTTCGCCACCAGTTCCTGGAACAGCGCGGCGTTCGACGCGGCGAAGTGGGCTTCAACGCCCTGGGTTTCCAAATGCTGGGCCACGGCTTCGGGATCGAACCGTTCGTCGGCGCTCAGCTTTTCGGGCCGGTTGACGGGGCCGAGGTAAACTTCGTCGGCCAGCGCGAAGGCCCGCAGGAAGCCCGCCTGCATGATGCGCGTCCGCGCGGTGTTGCTGCGGGGCTCGAAGACCGCCGTGAGCACCAGGCCGGGATAGCGCGCGCGCAGGGATTGCAGGGTTTCGGCGAGCGCCGTGGGGTGATGACCGAAATCCTCGATCACCGTCGTCCGCGCATCGCGCCAGAGAATCTCCTGACGGCGCTTCACCCCGCGAAACCGGGTGAGAGCGTCGAGTTTCAGGCCGGTCGGATCGGCGGGGTCGAGGGCGAGGCTGGCGGCGGTCGCGGCCATCGCGGCGTTGCGAGCGTTGAAGATCCCGGGCAGCGACCATTTGACATCCGCCCAGGCCGCACCGCGCCAGGTCAGGCGAAAACTCGCGCCGGACGGTGACTCCGTGAAATCGACGAGGCGCACGTCGTTGCCTTCGTCGAGACCGACCCGCACGACGCGGGTCCACGGGATCGCGCCGAGGGCGCGCAGGTTCGCGTCGTCGCCGTTGAGCACCACGAAGCCGTTGCGGGGGACGATACGCACGAGGTGGGAGAACGTCCGCTGCACGTCAGCGAGGTCGCGAAAGATGTCGGCGTGGTCGAACTCGAGGTTGTTCAACACCGCGATGTGCGGGGCGTAGTGAATGAATTTGCTGCGCTTGTCGAAGAACGCGCAGTCGTATTCGTCGCCCTCGATCACGAAGGGATCTTCCGTCCGCCCGAGATGCGCGCCGACCGGCGGATCCTGCGGCACGCCGCCGATGAGGAAGCCGGGGTCGCGACCGGCCTCGCGGAGCAGGAACGACGTCAGGGCGGTGGTCGTGGTCTTGCCGTGCGTGCCGCAGATCACGAGATTGCGGCGGCCTCGGAGCACGAAGTCGTGCAGGAACGCGGGCAGCGACGTGTACGGAAAAGCGCGCGTGTCGAGCAAACATTCGACCTCGGGATTGCCGCGCGACATGACGTTGCCAACCACGACCAGGTCGGGCGCGAGTTGCGCGAGGCGGGCCGGATCGTAGCCCTCGTGCAGGGTGATGCCGGCGGCGGCGAGGACCGTACTCATGGGCGGATAGACGCCGGTGTCGGCCCCGAGCACGTCGTGCCCGGCGGCGCGCGCCAGCAGCGCCGCGTTACCCATCGCCGTGCCGCAGATGCCCATGAAATAAATCTTCATTTTGCTCCAATTTGTCGGGATTCGATTCTCATCGGTAAAACCGCAGCAGACACCAAAGCCGGGCCACCGAACCCAATCGAATTACACCCATTTTGCGGGGGGGGGTGTGGTATAACGACGGTGGTATAACGGACTGTCATTGACGGTCTGGAAGTGCGACGCAGGCACTGTCCCTAGGGAGATCCCGCATGCTCGTCGAGCCAGAGCGGCGGCAGAAAGCCCAGCCGAGGAAAGCAGGCAGCTCAGCCAAACAGCCTCAGCTCGATCCGCCCCCGCTCATCGTCCGGCAAACGCCAGTAAGCGTACGATTCCCGCAACGCGTCCCGCACGTGTAGGAGTAGCTGCTCGGCGTTGAATGTCATCAGTTCCAACGGCTGTCGTACGGGGTCGTCTGCCCTCGGCCGCGGCGTCTGAGCGGCCATGCGGTAAACGTGGGCGCCAACGTAGGCCGCGTCCATGATCTGCGCTTCCCGCGGAGTAGCGGCGGCGAAGTAAGCCGGAAACTCAGCGCGGGCCCGGCGCATCATCTCTTCGTGATAGCCGGGATCGAAGCCGGAGGGCGGGTTTTCCACGCGGGCCAGCAAAGCCGGGCGGCATCGGGGCCGCGAGACATTCCACGACTTCGTGGCAACGCCCGTCGCCGCGGTCCTGAAACCTCGCCGGCCAACGGATCGCACCAAATGCAGCGGGATGGCCTGCAATCGGCCAAGAAACGAGCAGGACTGCGCTACGGATGCGGAGGCAATAGACGAAACTCGGTCCAGATTGAGTCAGTCCCCTTCAACCATGAAAACAATGATTCGCCGTGTCGTCGCCCTTTGTCTCTTATGCACTACACCGGCTTTCGCGCTGGTTTTGATTTCGGAATCTCGCAGCGTTTTCGTCAACTACCATGGCGGCGGCGACCGCAGTGAATTGATCACCTCGGCGGGGACGTTCGGCCTGTTCAGTGCCACTCCGATCGGCATTCCCTTCGGCGGCGGCTCCGTCTACGTCCACCAGACCTCGAACATCACGACGGCTGGGTTCGACCTGTTCCACTCGGTGCAGGACTACTACGGACCCGGCGGCGTGGGCCAATCCAACTTCACCTTCACTTTCCAGCTGAACCAGCCGACGCCGATTTCGATCACCGGCTACTCGGCCTACTTCTCCGGCCCCGCCACCCTGACCGGCACGGCGCTGACGTGGGCCGGACCCAACGGGGTGAAGGACCCGTACAACAATTACCTGAACTTCAATCAGGTGCTGGGGGCGGGGACCTACACCTTCACCTCGAACGAGTGGATGCGGGGCGACGGGATCTCCACGCGGATTTCACTCAGGGACCAGTCGGTACCGGACAGCGGCTCGAGCGCGTGGATGTTGGCAGCAGGACTGCTCTCGCTAGCGGCTATTCGACGCAAGCTGTCGTAAGCCTTTCGATTCGCGGACTGCGGCCCACTTCACGAGAAAGCCCGCCCTCGGGAAACGAATCTGGGGCGGGCTTGCCGCGAGTTTTCAACCGTCCCTTTCTCGCAGCCGAGGAAGAAATGGATAAACCCGGCGCCGACGGAACATGAAGCGTTCTCTTCCCGCGATCTGGGCGCCGACCCACCAAGCCAGGCGATCTCTGCATCTATGCGTCGAGCTGAAAACCGCCCGAGCATTTCAACCGCGGATTACGCGGATGGCGCGGATGCTCTCTTAATCCGCGTTATCCGTGCTATCCGCGGTCAGGGCGTGACCGGCACCATCAGCACCTTGTCGACCCGGTTCCGGTCCATATCGACGACCTCAAAGCGCCAGCCCTCCCAGTCGAAGCGCTCGCCCGCGCTCGGGATGTGTCCAAAGCGATCGAGCACAAATCCGCCGAGCGTTTCGTAACTGTCCGCCTCCTCGCCGGGCAGGCTGCGCAGGTTGAACCGTAACTTGAGATCGCGGATGTCCATCGCGCCATCGACGAGCCAGGAGCCGTCATCGCGTTGCACCGCGCCCGGCGCGCGGCGGTCGCCGGGCTCGGGCAGGTCGCCGACGATGGCCTCCATGACATCGATCAGCGAAACGATGCCCTCGACGCTGCCGTATTCGTCCGTGACGAGCGCGAGGTGCTTGCCGGTCTTCTTGAACGATTCCAGCAGTTGCACGATCGTGACGGTCCGCGGGACGAAGAGCGGTTTGGTCAACTGGTCGCGCAGGCGGCTCGGCACGCCAAACGCCGCGTTGGCCCAGAGCGCCTTGACCGAGACCATGCCGAGCACGGAGTCGCGCGTCCCTTCGTACACGGGGAAGTGCGAGTGGCCGCTGGCGACGATCTTGCGCCAGTTCACTTCGTCGGGATCGGCGATGTTGAGAAAAACGATCCGGCTGCGCCGCGTCATGATCTCGGTCACGGGCCGCTCATCGAGCCGCAGAACCCCCTCGACCATTTGCCGCTCCGCCTTGTGGAAGACGCCGGCGGCGGCGCCCTGTTCGATAAGATGGGACACCTCCTCCTCCGACGGAGGCGCCTCCTTTTCGCGGGCGAGCCCCAGCACCTTCAGGACGAGTTCGGTCGACGTGGTCAGGAGCCACACGAACGGCGCGGCAATCCGGGAAAGCGTGGTCATCGGTCCGGCAAAGAACATCGCCTTCTTTTCCGGATTGTTCAGCCCGATGCGTTTGGGCACCAGCTCGCCGATGATCAGGGACGCGAAGGTGATCGCTCCGACGACCAAAACGAGGCCGATCGCCTGGCTGTACGGTTCCAGCGCCGGAACTTGGGCGACGGCCGCCGCAACTTTTTCGGAGATCGTCGCTCCGCCGAGCGCGCCGGCCAGGATGCCGACGAGGGTAATCCCGATCTGCACCGTGGAGAGAAACCGGCTCGGCTCTTCCGCCAGCCGCAACGCGCGCGAGGCCGCCGGCACGCCGTCCGCCACCAACTTTTTGAGCCGGCCCTTGCGGGACGAAACCACCGAGATTTCCGCCATCGCGAACATGCCGTTGGCCAGCAGAAGAAAGAAGATGATGACGATTTCTATGAGGATATTGTGCATCAGAATTTAACCGGCGGTCTTTTGACGCTGGCGCAAGGGAGCAAGCCATCAATCTTCCGGGCCCCAGCGCCAAGTCAACAGGACCCGGATTCGGGGGGATAACGATTCGAAGACCCGCCGGCGCTACGTCCGCGCCGCCCCCTGGGAGCGCCGCGCTCCAGCTCGGCAACACGACGTCTTGGGGTCGGGCTGGAGC
>JBEIHL010000359.1:0-4710 GCA_040381375.1 Opitutaceae bacterium | reverse complement strand
CCGACGTTGGGCAGGCCGACGATGCCAGCTTTGAGCATAAGAAGGGCGAAGAGAGCGGTTCGAACCGGTGCTTGACAAGCCGATTGTGGGGCGGTCTTGTCCTCAGCTTTTCCAAGCAAGAATCGCTCCGTTCATCATCCGACATGGCTCTCAAAATCCGTCTCACCAAGGTTGGTTCCGTTCACCAGCCCCTCTATCGTGTGGTCGTTGCCGAGGCGCGCTCGCGCCGCGACGGCGCGGCGGTTGAAAATCTCGGTACCTATACGCCCAAGACCAAGGGCAACCCGATCAACCTCAATCTGGAGCGCGTGGCGTACTGGTTGAGCAAGGGTGCCAAGCCCACCAACACGATGCACGCCATGATCAAGAAGGCGCGCCGGGCCGCCGCTCCCGCGGCCTAACCAAGTCTTATCACAGGAGCTCACGGAGGTGGCACAGTCTGCCGCCCGGAGAGCTTAATCGAGAACCTCGGATACGTTCCGGGGTTTTTTTGTGCTCCGCGAACCTCGGTGACCTCCTGTAGAGCCTGACTGTAATGTCCCTGACGATCGACGTTCTCACCCTTTTCCCCCGCATGCTCGACGGCTTTCTGGCCGAGAGCATCCTGGGCAAGGGTATTGCGGCGGGGCACCTGACGGTGAAGGTGCACGACCTGAGGAGTTGGGCGGTCGACAAGCACCGGACGGCGGACGATCGCCCGTTCGGCGGCGGCGCGGGCATGGTGATGAAGCCGGAGCCGGTGTTTGCCGCGATCGAGCAGGTCCAGACGCCGGGCTGTCGCCGGATTTATCTGACGCCGGATGGGACCCCGTTCACCTCGGCCATCGCGCATGAATTGTCGCAGCAGCAGCACCTGGTGTTGTTGAGCGGACATTATGAAGGAATCGACCAGCGAATCCGCGATGGCGTGATCGACCAGGAGCTTTCGATCGGCGATTACGTACTGACCAACGGCACGTTGGCGGCGGCGGTCGTGATCGATGCGCTGGCGCGTTTTATTCCCGGTGTTCTCGGGGAGGAAAAGTCATTGACGCACGAATCCTTCACCAGCAAGTTGCTCGACTTTCCTCAATACACACGTCCCGCCGAGTTTCGGGGCATGTCCGTGCCCGAGGTTCTCCTCTCGGGCAACCATGCTGAAATCGAAAAATGGCGGAACGCGCGCCAGCTGGAAAAGACCCGTCAGGTCAGACCCGATTTACTCAAATAACTCATCGCCATGAACCCGATCATCAAAGAAGTCACCGCCTCCCAGGTGAAAAAAGACACCACGCCGTTCAAGGTCGGCGACGGTGTGCGTGTGCACACCAAGGTCCGTGAAGGTGACAAGGAGCGGGTGCAGATTTACGCGGGCATCGTGATCGCGCGCAAGGGTTCGGGCATCCACGAGTCGTTCACCGTCCGTCGTCTCAGCTACGGCGAAGGCGTCGAGCGCGTGTTCCCGGTCAACTCGCCGAACATCGAAAAGATCGAGGTCGAGCGCGAGTCCGAGCCGATGCGCGCCCGCCTCTACTACTTGCGCAACCGCACCGGCAAGGCCGCGGTCGCGATCAAGGAAAAGGACCGCGCCGCCGAGATCCACGCCGAGAAGGTCGCCGCCGCCAAGGCCACGGCGCCTGCTGCACCCGCCGCCCCCGCCGCCGAACCGGCGAAGGCCTGAGGATCTCGGATCCCAAATTTGTTTTCGCCTAAGCGAGCCCCTCACCGGGCTCGCTTTTTTGTTGGCGGTGCATCCGGCCCGATGGGATCGGGCTTCAAACCGTTTAACAGGAGGGCGCGTAGAGCGCTGAGATCTGATGCAGAGCTTGATCTCCGCGTCCATCCTCAGTGCTCTCCGCGCCCTCCTGTTGAATCTGCCTGGACCCGAAATCACACCGTCGGAAACATAGCGCCGGGCTGAGGTGCAGAACTGTCCCCATATATCGCGGGGACAGGTTCGAGTTCGCGTCGATGAAATTCGGGCTTTCCCGCTGCCTTGCCGATGGCTACGTCTAACCGGATTTTCCTCATGACGCTGCAAACTCATCTCCTTGCCAAAGCTGCCAACCAGGCCCGCGGGCTTGCCATCGACGCCGTGCACGCCTGTTCCTCAGGCCACCTGGGGCTGCCGCTGGGCGCGGCCGAGATTGGCGCCGTGCTTTTCGGTCACGCTCTCGTGCACAATCCCGAGCGTCCGCGCTGGATGAACCGCGACCGCTTCGTGCTCTCGGCCGGACACGGTTCGATGTTCCTCTACGGCTGGCTTCACCTCAGCGGTTACGATGTGCCGCTCGAACAGGTGAAAAAGTTCCGCGCCCTGCATAGCGTCACGCCGGGTCACCCTGAATTTCACGAGACCCCGGGGGTGGAATGCACCACCGGACCGCTCGGTCAGGGCGTTGGCAATGCGGTGGGCATGGCGCTCGCGGGCCAGATGGCCGCTGCGCGGTTCAACACGGCCGAACATCCGATCATTGACTATCACGTCGTGTGTCTGGCCGGCGACGGCTGCATGCAGGAAGGCGTCGCGATGGAAGCGGTCGCGTTCGCGGGTCACCAGAAACTCGACAATCTGATCCTCATCTACGACGCGAACGACGTGACGCTCGACGCGATGGCGGCGAAGACGCAGAGCGAAAACACCGGCGCGCGCTTCAAGACCATCGGTTGGGACGTGCAGACGGTCGACGGCCACGACCTGCCGGCGTTCCTGAAGGCCTTCAACAAGGCGAAGAAGACCAAGAGCGGCAAACCCCAGCTCATCGTCGCGAAGACGATCATCGGCAAAGGCATCCCGGAAGTCGCCGGCACGGCCAAGGGCCACGGCGAAGGCGGCGCGAAATTCTCCGACGGCGCGCGCGCCGGTCTCGGCCTGCCCGCGGATCAGCACTTTTTCGTCAGCGACGACGTCCGCGGCTACTTCGCCTCCCATAAGGAACGCCTCGTGCGCGGCTGCAACAAGTGGGCGAAAAAATACAAGGCGTGGGCGGCGGCGAATCCGGACAAGGCCGCGCTGCTCGAATCGCGGGAGCAGGCGCCCGTCGCCGCGGACCTGTTGGCGAAGATCCCGGCGTTTCCCGCCGACGCGAAGCTCGCGACGCGCGCGGCCGGCCGCGACGTACTCCAGCCGCTCGCCGCGGAACTGCCGCTGCTCATCGGCGGCAGCGCCGATCTTTACGGCTCGACGCTCAACTACATTGCGGCCGACCAGGACTTCGATCCGGGCCACCGCACCGGCCGCAACATCCGTTTCGGCATTCGCGAGCACGGCATGGCCGCGATCGCCAACGGTGTGGCGTACGACGGTCTGTTCCGCCCGAGCATCGCGACCTTCCTCGTGTTCGCGGATTACTCGCGGCCTTCCATGCGGCTCGCGGCGCTCGCGAAGCTGCCCGTGGTTTATATCTACACCCATGACTCGATCGGGGTGGGCGAGGACGGTCCGACGCATCAACCGGTGGAAACCATCTCGGGTCTCCGGGTGATTCCCAATCTCGACCTCATCCGTCCGGCGGATCCGGAGGAGACGGCGGGAGCGTTTGCGGCGGCCCTCGAGCGCGTCGACGGCCCGACGTTGATTGCCCTGACCCGCCAGGCGCTGCCGACCCTGAATGACATCCCGGTGGCCGTCCGGCGCGAGGGAGCTTTGAAGGGCGGCTACATCGCGCTGAAGGAAACGGCGCCGCTGACGCACATCCTGATCGGCACGGGCAGCGAACTGCAGCTCGCGCTCGCCGCCGCGAAGGTGCTCGGCGCGGGCGTCCGCGTGGTGTCGCTCCCCTGTACGCAGCGGTTCGACCGTCAGTCGGCCGAGTATCGCGAGAGCGTGCTGCCCAATGCATGTCGTAAGCGCGTCGCGGTCGAAGCCGGTGTCACCGTGCTCTGGCACAAGTACGTCGGCCTCGACGGCAAGGTGGTCGGCATCGATCGCTTCGGCCTCAGCGCGCCGGCGCCCATCGTGTTCAAGGAACTCGGCGTCACCGCCGAGGCCGTGGTCGCGGCGGCGCAGTCGCTCTGACGCGGCAGATCCCGGCTCGGAGTAGCTCGCCCGCGTTTCGGCGGAGTGTCCTCACTCCGCAGGAATCAGGTTTCGAATCGAAGGGGGCTCGGGGTGGGGCGTCTCCGCCTGCCTCGTGCCAATCGGAGCGAATTTGTCACACACCTGCCGCGGGGTATTAGGTGCAGCCGGCAATTAATTAGGCCCCTAACTGTATTCCTTATACCCGGACGCGGGCCTTGTGTTTCTGGTTAGGCGGCTAACTATCTGCCGCCTTATCTATTTTTCACCATGCCACTGCTGATGTTGAAGGACCTTCCGCGCTACGAGTGCCTGCTCGAAGCCGCCCGGGAATTTCCCGCGCTGGATCCTTCGGCGACCGAGGTCTTCCTGCACCTGCTGCGCTGCGGAGACGAGGCGTTCCGGGTGGTCGACTCGCATCTCGCGCAGCACGACATCACCCAAGGGCGCTTCGGGGTTCTGATGGCGCTTTGGGGCAACTGCCAGCGTTCCGGGTGCCAGATGCCGCTCACGCCGGCCGAGCTGGCGGATCGGACCGGAGTCACGCGGGCCACGATCACGGGCCTGGTCGACACGCTGGAGCGGGCGGACTTGGTGACGCGGACGCCTCATCCCGACGACCGGCGGATGATGTCGGTGGGCCTGACGAAAAGGGGAGAGAAGCTCCTCACGCGAATCATGCCCGAACACTTCCGGCGGATGGCCTGGCTGAT
>JBEIHL010000358.1:0-4719 GCA_040381375.1 Opitutaceae bacterium | reverse complement strand
GTGTTCGGACCGTAGATCTTCGTGTCCTCGGTCGCGCTGCCGATGTTGCGGATGGCGAGGAAAACACCGAGTCCGCGGCGGAGGTAGTATTCTCCGGAGACGTCAATGTAGAGCCGCTTGGGCCGGTAGTTGTAGGTGCCCGGCTCGATGCCGCGACCCGTGACGATCGCCCGGCGCTGGATGCCGCGATAATTTTCGTTGATCCGAAGGTTGAACTTCGGCCGCGTGAGGCTCAGGCCCCAGTTGACCGTAAACGGGTTCATGTCCTGGAAGAAGTCGAAGGAGTTCCTCGCCCGCTGGGAGCTGAAGTTCGCGTTGAAGTTCAACCCGCGTGCCCACTGCGGCAGAAACGTGAGCGCCTGCCGGTAGTCGATCTCGAGGCCCTTCATCCGGATCGGATTCTGCACGTTGAACTGTGTCACCACCTGGTATATCCCATAGGTCTCCGGATCCAGGTCGTAGGCCGTGAGGAATTCGGCCGACACCGGCGTGGTCACGTTGCCGAACATGTTGTCGTAATCGCGCACGAAATACGCGACCGACAGCTGGCCGACCGTGCCGAAGTAATATTCGAGCCGCGCCATATAGGTTTCCGCCTGCCACGCGCGGATGGAAACGTTGTTCACCGTGATGCGGTCGTTCGGGTTCACGACCTCGGTGTTGGGCAGCGTCAATCCGCCCGCGTACTGGTTGAAATCCGGCCGGCCGACCGTCTGGTAGTACGCCACGCGGCCGATCAGATTTTCGACGAGGTTGTAGCTCACGTTCACACTCGGGAAGAGACGCAGGTATTCCTTTTTCGCCTGGTAGCCGCGGTCGATGAGCGTGAGCTCGGAATACGGCAGCCCCGCGTTCGTCGGCACGATCAGCTGCGGCTGGCCCGCGGCGTTGCGCACCACATTCCCGCTGGCGTCGCGCTGGTAGGCGCGCGTTGGATCGGTCAGCGGCCCTTCGGCCTCGATGTTCGTCTGCTCAGCCCGGATGCCGCCGACGACCTTCATGCGGTGCTGGAAAAAGGATGCATCGACGCGCCCGAACGCCGCCGAGATGATTTCGTTGGCCCGCCGCGAGAAACTCGCCTTGGCGCGATAATCGTTGTTCGCGTTGCGGGTCCAGTGCGTTGGATTCGCCTGCGTATCCAGCCAGAGCTTCTTGTTGTCGACCTGCTGCTGCCGCGGCAGCCCGAAGTCCGGGATGCGCTGCGAAAACGCCTCGTCGATGAACCGCGCGGGGCTGTCGTCGTTGACCAGGCCGGCTTGCGTGAACGGCGTGTTGCTCGCCCGGCCGTCGGCGCCGACGTACGTGTGGGTCTCGAGGTTGCCGCCCGGGCCGCGCAGGTCGCGCACCTTGTCGCGCCGGTCGGCGCCCACCTTGACCGTGACGGGCACGTCGCGGATGGAGAAGTCGCGCCGGATATTGGCATACGCCTGCCGGACGGTGTCGTAGGTCCGCTGCCGGTTGCTGTTGGCCGAGACGAGCGAATAGCTGCTGAGGTCCGTCGGATCCACGGTCTGCCCCAGGTGATCGCGCACCGTGATCTTTCCGGGCCGCAGATAAAAGATATCGTCGAAGAGGATCTGCAGATTATTCCGCTGGATCGTCATGCCGTTGAACGAGCCCAGGTCGATGTCCTGGTAGTCGATCCGCGAGTTGCCGTAGGCGACGCCCGCATCGGACTTCCACACGGGACCTTCGTGCAGCCAGCGCAGCGAGGGCGAGATCGTCCGGCCTGGCCGGATCCGGCCGCCGTTGCCGATGGTCATCTGCCCGGAGTTAACGGGGGTGCCGGTGTCGGGGAAAGTGGGCACCTGTCCCCACGTGTGCGTCGGACTCCAGTTGCCGGGCGACACGCGGTTGATCGTGAACGTCTGGGTGCGCGTCGCGAAATTCTCCTTCAGCATGCCGTACTGGAAGCCGAACGAGAAGCGATCGTGCCGCGCCGGCCGCCAGTCCACCGTCGTCGCGAACGAGTGCCGGGTCGTGTGCTTGCCACTGTCCCGCCACGAAAAGGTCGTCAGGTAGGGATTGTCGGGCGTCGTGTCGGGGAACCAGTTGCCGGTACCGGTCGGCGTGACCGTCGCGAGCTGGTTCGTGGCGGTAGCGGCGCCCCGCCACTGCATCGCCGTGTTGGGCTGCGGCGTGTATTGGAGCGAATAGCCGCCCGACACGCTGAAGCCGAAGGTCTTCGTGACCGGCACGACGGCCGAGAGATCGAAGCCCGGGTTGACCTTGCGGGTCCATTCACCCCAGCGCGGCCCGGGCGTCTTGCCGAGCGTCGACTCCGCGTCCTTGAACATCCACTGCACGTTGTAGCTGTAGCTGGGCTTGCTGCGCTCGAAGGCGCTGCGCGGCACGAAATTCACCGAGCCGGCCAGCGCCGCCCCGGGTGTATCCGGCGTGGGCGAGCGGTTGATTTCCACGCGCGAGATGTTGTTGATCGAAACCTGGTCGAGTTCGACCGCCCGCCGCGTGCCCGCGCCCGCCGCGCTCGCCATCTCGAATCCGCCCATCGAAATCGGCACGTTGTCCGCCGGGGCACCGTTGATCGAAAAACGCCGCGCGTCACCACCCGTGTAGTCGCTCGTGATGCCGGGCAGGAACTTCATGAATTCGCCGATGCTGCCGTCCGCAATCGTGCCGAACTCGTCGGCCGAGACGACCTGCATGATGTTGCGCGCAAACCGCTGCTCGTTGATCGCGATCGCCGCGCCTTCCATCTCCTTCGACGACGAGATCACGAAGGTCTCGAGCTGCACGCCCTCGCCGCCCGCCTTCGGCGCCGCGCCGCCACCGGTCAGCGTCACATCCCGCACCACCCGCTCACCCGCCCCCACGGCCACCTGCTCAGTCTGCGTGCCTCGGCCGGTGAAGAAAACGGAAAGTTGCGCCGTCCCCGCCGGCACATTCGGGATCAGGTAATAGCCCGTCGGATCGCTGAAAACCTGCCGACCGGTGCCCTCAAGGGTGATGCGGGCGTTCTCGACGTATTCGCCGCGCCGCGGATCAAACACGCGGCCCTCAATCGTTCCTGGCGCGGGCGCCTGGGCCCAGGCTCCGGCCGGCATCAAAAACGCGATCAGGCCGGCGAAGAAAATCCGCCAGACGCACAGCGGACGAAGTAACGAGGGGGTTGGGTTCATACGGCAGTTTAGGTCAAGGTGCGCCCGTACCGGACGCGCAGGTAGTCGGGGTGATGGTGGAATCGCAGCGGGAATTCAGCCGCCGGACCAGTGGCAGAACGACCCTGACCGTCAGTACAAAGTCCTGCCGTCGGCGGGCAAGCGGTATTCCCAAGAGCTCCCGGGATTTCTCCCCGCGGAAGACGCCCCGTTTCGCCGCCAGCGCCGCACCGCGCGGGCGCTCACGGCATCCTCGCGAGCAGCGCGGCAATGCGTTCCCGCGAAGAGCGTACTTCGTCGGCGCTAACCCGCGGTCCAAGCTCCAGGGTGAGCAGATGATCCGGACGCCAGAACCCGCTCACCATGGCGAAGTCGATCCGGCCGGATCCGAGCGGCTGGTGATCGCGCTCGTTCGCCCCGACATCGTGCAGGTGAAAGCCCAGCGTCCGCGGCACCAGCGCCGCCAAGTGTGACGGGTGATGGAGCAAACCCAGGCGCTCCTTGAGATCCGCGTGTCCGGTGTCGTGCCAGTAGCCCACCGGAGCGTCCGCGCCCAACGTCGCCAGCAGGCCCGCAAAGTCTTCGTCGCGCGGCAGCTCGTTGAACCCGTCGCGGTTCTCGAAGCCGAGCTTTACGCCCCGTTGCGCGGCATGGGGAATGACCTCGCGCACCACATCCTGCACCCGCTCCCAGTAGGGCGGAAACTTCCGCTGCAATCGCGCCCGCGCCGCCCGCAACACCGCGGCATATGCGGCATCCGCCGGCGTGCCCTCCGTCACCGCCTGCGCCTGCCGGTAGCGGGCCAGCCTTCGCGCCGGATCGAACCAAAAGAACCGCACCCGCCCGAGGTGACACACGAGCACCTCGGCCTTCACCTCGGCGGCAAAATCGAGGCTGCGTTTCGTGTAGCGCAGCCATTGCTCACGTTCCCGCGGATCGGGGGCGGAGGGTTCGTAGAGATTGGGCGCCGCCCGCGTCGCCTCGGTGGGAAGTGGACAGAAGTTATGCGTCGAGGTGATTTTCACTACGCCCTCCTGCACCGCCCGCAGGATGCCCGGGACCAGGGTAATGCGTATGCCGTGGCTGAGTTCGACGTGCTCGAAGCCGAGCGCGGCCATCTCCTGCAGCATCGCATATCCATCCTGATGCCGGTGCGAACACCAACAGGTGGAGAGGGCGAGCCGGGGCTTCACACGACCGGACGCTGCGCGCCGCCCCGGACCTGACAACAAAAAGCCGCCCCCGGTAAGAGGGGCGGCTGGAAAATGAATGGAGTGGGGTCGACGCTTACTCGGCGTACCGGCGGCGGAGCATCTGGGTGAAGGCCTGGACCTTGTCCTTCCGACGACGCTTCTCGCAGGGCTTCTCGTAGTAACGCTTGGCGCGGGTTCCCTTGATGATGTTCTCGCGATCGAGCTTCTTCTTCATGCGCCGCAGCGCGCGGTCGATGGGCTCGTTCTTGCGGATCTTGATTTCGATGGACATGGGACGGTCGTAAGCGGTCGGATGGTGAAAGGAAAAGCGGAGAAATAGGCCAAGCGCCGGCGCCGCCGTCAATGGCTTTTTTCCAGCCAATCCTGGGAGCGCCGGGCTCCAGCCC
>JBEIHL010000357.1:0-4723 GCA_040381375.1 Opitutaceae bacterium | reverse complement strand
TGCACTGCCTCGAGGCCGCCTCCGGCCGTGAAGTCTGGCAGTTCACAGCCAAGGACGCGATTGCGGCGGCGCCGGCGGTCGGCCGCGACCGGGTGTTCGTGGCGGCGAACGACGGCCGGCTGTACGCGCTGCGTTTGGATACGGGCGTCGAGGTCTGGCAGTTTGCCGGCGAGGACAAGATGAGCTCGGGCGCCATTGTCATTCCGGGCCCGGACGGGGCCGGGGAGTGGGTGCTGATCAACGGCTACGATGGCACCACCCGCGTGCTCAATGCCGCCGATGGGAAGGTGGTGTGGAGCTACAAGACCGACGACTACATCAACGGCTCGCCCGCGGTGGTGGACGGTCGCTTTCTCGTGTTCGGCGGCTGCGACTCCCAACTGCACGTCGTGAACCTCAAGGATGGGACCTTGGTGCACAAGATTCCCACCAGCGCGCAGATCCTCGCCTCGATTGCCACGTTCGGGACCATGGCGTTCGGCGGCAATTACGGGAATGAGACGGTGGCTTTCGACGTCGTCGGTGGGACGGTGGCGTGGACGTATCAGGACCGCGCGCTGCCGTTCTTCAGTTCCCCGGCGGTGAACGAAAAGCTCGTGCTGATCGGCTCGCGCGACAAGCACCTGCACGCGATCGATCGCAAGGCCGGGACGGTGGTTTGGAAGTTTCCCACCGGTGGTCGCGTCGAGGGCTCGCCGATCGTTTTCTCGGACGGTGTGGTCTTTGGTTCGAGCGACGGACGGCTCTATGCGGCCAACCTCGAGGCCGGCACGGAGCTGTGGCGCCTCGATCTCGGTGAAGCGCTCGTGGCTTCACCGGCGTTCGGCGGCCAGCAGATCGTCGTCAGCGGGGAAAAGGGCACGGTTTTTGCAATCCGCGGACGAGTTGAGCGCTAGACGGATCGGGTTTTTCTGAGTGATAGGCGTCCCTGTTCTCTCAACCCTGCCCCCCCGCCATGAATTCAGAATCCTCTTCGTATTCGCCGGCCAAGCCGAGCTCCACCCTGGCGGGCAATTACTTCGTCTCCAACTATCCGCCGTTCTCGTTCTGGTCGGACAACCAGAAGGTCGAGGTCGAGATGGCGCTGAACTCCGAGTCGACGCCCGGCACCAAGCTCGGCGTGTATCACCACATCCCGTTTTGTCGGAAGCGGTGTCATTTTTGCTATTTTCGCGGCTACACGGACAAGAACGCGAAGGAGATTCAGACCTACCTCGAGGCGACGATCACTGAGCTGAAAGCTCTCGCGGAGCGCCCGCTGATCCGCGGCCGCAAGCCGCACTTCGTCTATTTCGGCGGGGGCACGCCGTCGTATCTCTCCGCGAAACAGCCCGGCGAACTGACTGACCAGATGAAGGCGGTGCTGCCCCGGGACGAAGCCGAGGAGGTCGCGTTCGAGGGTGAGCCCGGGACGTTGAACGCCGCCAAGCTCACCGCGATCAAACAGGTCGGGGTGACGCGACTGAGCCTGGGCATCGAGAATTTCGACGATCACATCCTCGAGATCAATGGCCGGGCGCACCGGTCGGGCGAGGTGTTCACCGCCTATGAGCGGGCGCGGGCCGAGAAATTTGACCAGATCAACATCGACCTGATCGCGGGCATGGTCGGGGAGACTGAGGCAAACTGGCAGCGCAACATCGAGCAGATCATCGCGCTGCGCCCCGACAGCGTGACCATCTACCAGATGGAGGTCCCGTACAATACGACCATCTTCAAGGAGATGAAGGCGCAGGGAAAACTCGTCGCGCCGGTGGCGGATTGGCAGACGAAGCGGCGCTGGGTGAAAGAGGCCTTCGCCGCGCTCGAGGCCTCCGGGTACACGATCGCGAGCGGCTACACCGCGGTCCTCGACCCGCAGCGGACCAAGTTTCTCTACCGGGACGAACTCTGGAGCGGGGCCGACCTGCTCGGGTTGGGGGGCGCATCGTTTTCGCACGCGGCCGGCGTGCACTACCAGAACCTCACCGAGATGGAGCCGTACCTCGCGGCTGTTGCGGCGGGAGAGTTGCCGATCAAGCGCGCGTTTCGCACTTCGCCGGAGGAGCGCATGATCCGGGAGTTCATTCTCCAGATGAAACTAGGCCGGGTGCGGCTCGGTTGTTTTGCCCAGAAGTTTGGCGTCGATATCGCGCGTCGCTTCGGCCGCCCAACTCGGGCATCTCGAAGCCGAGGGTTTGCTGACCGTCGGAGCGGAAACCGTGACGCTCTCCCGCGACGGGCTGCTCTGCGTCGACACCCTGCTGCACGAATTTTTCCTGCAGCAGCATCGCACCTCCCAGATCGTCTGAGTAAGGAGCCCATTCACTATTCACGTGCGCAGCGCTGATCGAGCTCTCCTCCCGTCTCTGCCGGAATCCCTGCAGCGCTTCATGCGCGGGACCTGCCGGATTTCCCTCGATGATCTACTGACCTTGCCGGGCGAACAATTGCCGGAGCCGGCGCGGCAGCTTTTGGTGCACGCGCAGGACATGACCTCGACCTTGGAGGCTTTCCACGGCAGCCCCCTGCGGATGGAGGTGCTGCGGCAAGAGCAGGACGCTACCCCCTATTTTAGGGAGGTTTTTCTTCGCACCCCGTCGCTCGATCGGATTGTGGAATACGGTGTGATCGCGATCGACCTCGAACAATTCACGCCGCCCCAGCGGGAGGCGATCCAGGGCGGCCGGATTCCCTTCGTGAGTTCGCCGATCGGGTGCTTGGCGGTGGCGGCGGAGCGACTCGGGGCCGGCCGTTTGTCGTCCCTGCCGGGACGACCTGCCATGGCCGCTTCAACCGGCTCGGCAAACCCAGCGGCGAGGCGCTGGCTTGGATCCTGGAAATCCTTCCCCCCGCGTGAAGATCGTTTTCCTTTCTCCCGGCACGGGCAGTTATTACTGCGGTGCTTGCATGCGCGACAACGCGATGGCGCGCGAGCTCATGCGCAGCGGTCACGACGTGACGATCGCGCCGATGTACCTGCCCCTCACCCTTGATGAGGCGGCGATCGAAGGCCACGACAAGGTCCCGATTTTCTTCGGGGGCATCAATGTCTACCTCCAGCAGAAGATGGCGTTCTTCCGCAAGACGCCGCGGATCTTCGACCGCTTGTTGAACTCCACCGGACTGCTGCGCTGGGCGGCCCGGCACAGTCACATGACGTCGGCGCGGGAGCACGGGGAGATGACCCGCGCCATGCTGAATGTCGGGACGAGCCCGCTGCTGAAAGAGCTCGATAAGCTGATGGAGTGGCTCGAAAAGATCGGCCGGCCCGATGTCATCTGTCTTTCGACCGCGCTCCTGGCCGGTCTCGCGCCCGAGCTGAAACGCCGGCTCGGGGCACCCGTGGTGGTGTTCTTTCAGGGAGAGGACACGTTTCTCGACAGCCTGCCCCAGCCTTACCGGGCGGACTGCTGGATGTCGCTGGTGCGGCAGTTGCCGCACGCCGACCTGCTGATTTCGCCGAGCCGTTCCTACGCGGAATTCATGCGCGGGCGGCTCGGCCTCGAACGCGGCCTCGTGGAGGTGGTGCACAACGGCATCTCGCTCGACGGCTACTCTCCGGCGGAGCAACCGCCTTCGCCACCGACGATCGGCTATCTGGCCCGCATGACCCGGGAAAAAGGCCTCTACATCCTGCTGGAGGCGTTCTTCATGCTGGCGCTCGAGTTGGGCGACAAGGTGACGCGCCTGCGGATCGCGGGCACCGCGACCGCGGGCGACGAGCCTTTCATCACCGAGATGAAACGTCGCATCTCCAACGTGAAGCTGGAGTCGCGGGTCGACTGGCTGCCCAACCTCACCCGCGAGGGGAAGATCGATTTCCTGCGCGGCCTGACGCTCTTCTCCGTCCCGGTGACCTATCCGGAAGCCTTCGGCCTGTACGTGATCGAGGCGATGGCGTGCGGCGTGCCGGTGGTGCAACCCGAGGCGGCCTCGTTCCCTGAGATCATTGCGGCGACGGGTGGCGGCGTCTGCGTCCGACCCCGCCACGTCGCGTCCTTTGCGCTCGCGTGGCGCGACCTGCTGGCCGATCCCGCGCGCCGCGCCGAAATGGGGCGGGCGGGCCGATTGGGCGTTGAAAAACGTTTCACCGCGCGAACGATGGCGGCGCAGTTCGATCTGCTGGCCAGCCGCCTGCCGCGGCCCCGGCCCTGACAGAGCCTGTCATGGACGTTCCTCCGCACTTTCACTTCCGACATCGCCGCTTGGTCGAGTTCGCCGACACCGACCTCGCCGGCATTGTGCACTTCGCGAACTTCTTCCGGTTTGTGGAGTCCGCCGAGCATGCGTTCTTCCGTTCGCTCGGGTTCAAGGTGCACACCGCCGAAGGTACCACGCACCAGGGCTGGCCGCGGCTCGAAGTGTCCTGCAAATATCTCAAGCCTGTCCGCTTCGAGCAGACCCTCGAGGTCTGCCTGCGGATCGAGGAACTTCGGACGACCAGCCTGCGTTATGGCTTCTGGATTTTCCTGACGGACGCTCCGGAGCAGGTCCTGGTCGCGAGCGGTGCGTTTTCGATCGTGCATGTCGAACTCGACGCCCACGCCCGGACGCTGCGCAAGGCGCCAATTCCACCTGACCTCCGCGCCAGGCTCGAAACCCTTGGGTCGCCGGCCGCCTGACCGGTTAACCCGTATCATCCACTTTACCATGCAATGGCTCTACTACGCTCTACTCACCGTTTCCACTTGGGGGCTCTACGGAGTTTTCCTGCACAGCGGCCAGATGGCCATGAAGGATC
>JBEIHL010000356.1:0-4727 GCA_040381375.1 Opitutaceae bacterium | reverse complement strand
GGGAAAGTGGCCGGGCCGGACGGAGCCGTGGCGGTTGAGCGCATCCCCGAGAGGCGCGTGGCCAGCCGCGGCGGACGCGGATCGTATTCGAAGAACAACTACGAGAAAACGCGCGACGCGCTGCTGGCCTGGCTCAAGGACCAGCCGGGACTCGAGGTGGCCGGGGAGCCGTATGCGGTTTTCTGGCACGGGCCGTTCACGCCGTGGTTCGCGAAGCGGTACGAGGTGCACGTGCCGGTGCGCACGGGCCCCTGAGGCTCGGGCCGGTCCGGATCACAGGGTCCGCAGCGTCTCGACCTGGCCTTCCTCCACCCACACCCCCTGGGCGAGACTCTCCCGCCGGATCCGCAGCATGCCGGCTCCCGGGTACCGGATCGGATCGCCGGCGACCAGCGGCTTCGTGGCCTGCAGGTGCTCGACGAGGGCGTTCACGGTGGCCTCAACGTGGTCCACACCGTCGAGCGCGGTGACGTTGAGCGCGATGAAAACCTGCGAAACGGCGTATTCCGTTTCCTGCCGGCCGATCTGGTGCGAAGTCTGGCCCCCGGAAACCAGCGCGGCGGCGGCGTCGAGCATCACAGCGAGCGCCGAACCCTTCCAGTAACCGATCGGCATGGGACGGCGTGACGCGAGGATGTCGCCGGGCTGGCGCGTGAGATGGCCGTCGCGATCGAAGCCGCCGGGGACGGGAAGTTCCCGCCCCTGACGGCGAAAGACCTCGAGTTTGCCGTTGGCGAACTGGCTCATGGCCATGTCGAGCAACAGGTGGCCGTCGGCGCGAGGAATGGCGATCGCGAGCGGGTTGTTGCCGACCGCCACCTCGGCAGCCCCCCAGGGCGGCATCAGGGGAATCGTATTCGTCCAACAAATCCCGATACACCCCGCGTCCGCCGCCTGGAGGCCGTAGGCGCCGGCGCGCATCCAGTGATTCGTATTGCGCAGGCCGACGCAGCCGAGGCCGTGCTGGCCAGCGAGTTCGATGGCGCGAGCCATCGCGACGTGGGCATTCCAGAGCCCGATGCCCATCCGGCCGTCCCACTGCTCGAGCGCCCCGAGGCCGCCGACGCGGGCCGGTTCGGCGTGGGGATCGAGGTGGCCGCTCTTCAGCAGCGCGATGAATCCCGGAAAGCGGTTCAGCCCGTGGGAAAATACGCCGTCACGCTGGTTCTCGGCGAAGAGCCGCGCGACGAGCGCGGCCCGGGGCTCCGGCACGCCATGGCGCGACACGACGCGGAGCAGTTCGCTAATCAGTTCTGGAAAGGGGACACGTGGCATGGGTCGAGCGAACCATGAATCGCGGGAAACTCACGACCGGAGTTTCGGGACCGATCCAGGGATCTCGCGCAGAGGCGCGGAGGCGCGGAGAAAACCAAGGGCTTGGATCTCTGCGCCTCTGCGCCTCCGCGCGAGACCTGGATTGGGATGGTCCGGAGAGCGCACGCGATCCGTCTCGTCTGGGCGCTGGCCTGACGACACACTTGGGTCCTGTCGCCCCATGAATGTTGTGCGCCTCCTACCGCTTCTCGCCCTCGTGGCCTTCGCCCTGCCCGCCGCCCGCGGCCAGGCACCGATCGCCGACATCGTCTTCGGCTCGTGCCTGAAGGCGGTGGATCATCCGATGCTCGATCGGACACTGACGCTGCCGATGGATTTGTTTCTCTTCCTGGGGGACAACATCTACGCCGACACGCAGGACATGGCGGTGATGCGCGCGAAGTACGATGCGCTCAAGGCCAGCCGCTTCTTCCGGGAAATCCGGCGCCGTGCGCCGGTGCTCGCGACCTGGGACGATCACGACTTTGGCGCGAACGACATCGGAGCCGATTATCCGAAGCGGCGGGAGTCGCAGGCCGAGTTCCTGCGCTGGCTCGATGAGCCCGCGGACTCGCCCCGGCGGCAGCGCGACGGCGTCTATGAGGCCCGAATCTTCGGTCCCACCGGCCGGCGCGTGCAGGTGATTATGCTCGATACGCGGTTTTTCCGCGGTGCGCTGCGGCGGGTGGGGAAGGGTGAACCGACGTTGGTCGGCGGCCCCTATCGGCCGCATGCCGATGCGACCGTGCCGATGCTCGGTGAAGCGCAATGGCGTTGGCTGCGGGAGCAACTCACCCTGCCGGCCGAACTGCGGCTGATCGTGAGCAGCATTCAGTTCGTGTCGGAGTTTTCCGGCGCGGAGGCGTGGGCGAATCTTCCGCACGAGAAACAGCGCTTCCTCGATCTGCTGCGCGAAACGCGGGCGGCCGGCGTCCTGTTTCTCAGTGGCGACCGGCACTGGTGCGAGCTGTCGCGCATGGACGGCCCGACCGGTTATCCGCTGTTTGATCTCACGGCCAGTGCGCTGACGGAAAAGCATCCGCGCGGCACGCCGTCGGAAAACAAGTTTCGTGCGCTTCCGAAAACCTACCACGACGTGAACGTCGGGCACCTGCACATCGAGTGGGAGGCGGCAGACCCGTTGGTCAACTGGCGCATCGTGGATGTCGCGGGCCGGACCCAGATCGAGCACCAGGTGCGGCTGGTTGAACTGCAACCGACGCGGCGGTGAAACCCTTCGCTTCGCACCACCCCGGCGGGCTTGACCTGCGGACGGTCTCGCGGCGACGGTCGGAGGCACGAGCATGAGTCTCTCCGGCACCGGCGTCATCGCCATCTGGCACAACCTGCAGGAGAGCGTGCGCGCGGACTTCTACGAGTGGCACAATCGGGAACACATGCCTGAGCGGCTCGCGATCCCAGGATTCCTCCGCGGCCGCCGCTATCGTGCACTCGAAGGTGGCCCGGAGTATTTCAATCTCTACGAAACGGCGGACGTCAGCGTGCTCTCGAGCGCGGCCTATCTCGCCCGCCTGAATGCGCCCACGGCGTGGACGCGGCGAGTCGTTCCCGGGTTTCGCGACGTGGCGCGATCGCTCTGCCGGGTGCACGCTTCGTTCGGAGTCGGCCAGGGGGGCGTGATGCTCACGCTGCGGTTCGCGGTGGCGATGACGGAGCGGGATCGCGTGGCGGCCCGGCTCGCCGACGACGTTTTGCCCGCGATCGCCGCGCAACCGGGCATCTCCGGCACGCACGTGTGCCTCGCGGATGAAACGGCAAGCGCGGTCGCCACCGTCGAATCGGCGGCGCGGGGCACCCCAACCCTCGTGCCCACCTGGATGGTGTTGATCGAAGGAATCAGTGCGACCCACGTGCGGCCAGGCGAAGCGCAGGTCACCGCGGGGCTGTCCGGAATTGCGCTCACCGTCGGGCTCGACCCAGCTCTCTATCAGTTGGAAAACACCTGCGTCCCCGCGGAAGATCAGGTTCTGTGAGCAGGCCCCAGTTTCCTCGATTCACGTCCTCCCCATGCCCCTCCTCTCCCGCCGCCGTTTTGTGGCCACGGTGCCCGCCTTGGCCTCGACGTTTGCGCTCTCGCGTGCCGGTTCCGTGCTGGCCGCCACGGCCAAGCCCCGCGTCGGCTGCCAGGCGAACGCCTTCCCGCTGAAGCCGAATGATTTTTCCCGCGCTGCTCGCCGCGCTGCGAAAAATGCGGGAGCTCGAGTACACCGGGTTCGAGTGCAACATCCGGTTTGTCGAGAGCGAGTTTGAGCGGATGGCGGAGGCGCGAGCGAAGATCGAGGACACCGGCGTGGCGTTCATCGGCGTGCACACCTCGATGCAGCTGGCCAAGCCGGAGGTCTTTCCGCGCTGGGTGGAAAAGGTCGCGGCGCTCGGCGGGGCGAGTGTGGTCATGAGCGGATCGGGACTCGCGGCCGATGGAAATTTTTCTCGCGACGCGTTGCTCACGAAAGCTGCGGCGCTGAATGCCCTCGGTGAGACGTGCCGGCGCGGCGGCCTTCGCCTCGCTTATCACAATCACAACCCCGAGTTCGCCCGCCAGAATGCCGAGATGCAGGGTCTGGCCGAGGAAACCGACCCGATTCGGGTGCAGTTCCTGATGGACGCCGGGCATGCGCGGCTCGGCGGCGGCGACCCGGCGGCGTTCATGCGGGCGAACGCGCCGCGGATTCTCGGCTGCCACCTCAAGACTTACGCCGCCGGCGTGCAGGTGCCGCTGGGCCAGGGCGAATTCGGTTTCGACGACCTCGCGACCGCGATCAAGGCTACGGGCTGGAGCGGTTGGCTGATTGCGGAAGAGGGCGGCGGCCCCCGCGCCGGCAACACCGCCGCCCTCGGACCCGACCGCGCTTACATCCGAAAAGTCTTTGGCGTGTGAATCGTACCAAACCCTCCAGTCATTGAACAGGAAGGCCGGGAAAATCGGGAAGAGCCTGGATTTCTTCCCGTCCTTCCCGGTCTTCCTGTTCAAGTCCGAGCCGGATCCAATTCTCGGCCACTTTCTCCGCCATGAATCTCCTCACTATTGTAGTGCTGCTCGTTGCCTTTTTCAGCGGCCGGCTCCTCGCCGCTGATGCCGCTGCCACCGGCCCTTTTCGCGCCGGGGCCGCGGCGGTGGACGTCACCCCGTCGACCCTGCCCGTCCGCGTGAACGGCGGCTTCCTCGAGAAGGTCGTCTCGCAAGTCAACGACCGCCTGTACGCCCGCGCCATCGTGCTCGACAACGGCACGACCCGCCTCGCGCTCTGCGTGGTCGACTCGTGCATGGTGCCGCGCGAACTGGTCGACACCGCGAAAACCGCCGCGAGCCGCGCCACGGGCATTCCCGTCGAGCGCATGCTGGTGTCCGCCACGCACACCCACAGCGCGCCCGCCGCCATGGGTTGCCTAGG
>JBEIHL010000355.1:0-4728 GCA_040381375.1 Opitutaceae bacterium | reverse complement strand
GGACGGCCGCATCCCCGGCGCGATCGACTTCACCGCCCAGGAGAAGAAACTCGCCGCGCTCCTGCCGAAGGACAAAAACGCGCTGATCGTCGCCTATTGCGGCAACGAATATTGCGGTGCCTACATGGCCGCCGCCGCGACGGCCAAAGAACTCGGTTACACCAATGTGAAACACTATGCGCCCGGCATCGATGGCTGGAAGAAGTCCGGCGCGAAGGTCGAAAAGAGCTGAGTGCTCAGCGCCCCGTTCCACCATCACCCGCCCGGGCTTCCTGCCCGGGCTTTTTGTTGCCCAAATGGGGGATGCTGACACCACGCGGTCAGTCGAGCGTACTATCCTTGGATGTTGTCGATTTCCTCCTCTTGTAGGAGCGGCTTTACACCGCGCCGGAACGTTCCATCCATCGTTTTGGTCGCGGCGTAAAGCCGCTCCTACGGTGAGCCAGCTCCTTCCCTTTCACGTTTCAACCGTCCGATTCCATGCCGTCACGCGCTTCGCCCTCGTCCGGCCCACGTCTGCCCTCTGCTCCTCGCTCGATCCAAAAGGGCAGCACCTTGAAGACGCTGCTCGATCGCGACGCGATTGATTGCCTGGCCCACAATCTCCGTTTCGCCAATCCCGACTTCGATGCCGCCGGCTTTCGCCGCACCGCGCTCCGCGGAATCGAGCCCCTCGGCATCATGCAAC
Source organism: Opitutaceae bacterium (assembly GCA_040381375.1). Lineage (GTDB taxonomy): Bacteria > Verrucomicrobiota > Verrucomicrobiia > Opitutales > Opitutaceae > ER46. The sequence goes on along the minus strand of JBEIHL010000355.1, from coordinate 4,040 downwards.
GCGGGCAACACCTTGCCGCCGCGCTCCGCGCGCATCTGCCGGTGCCCTTCGCAGCGGCCGCCGACGTGCTGCTGCGTTCCCTGACCCCGCCGCACTCTCAGACCGCCGACCTCGGGCTGGCGGTTTTCTTCTATCTGCCGCATGTCTGTTTTGTCGGCACCTACGGGCTCGACCCGGCGCACAATGACGGCCGCGACCCCTTCGAGGCCTCGATGCGCGCCCAGTACGAAATCACGCGACGCTTCAGCGCCGAATTTTCCATTCGCCCGTTCCTGATCCGCTGGCCCGAACGCACCCTCGCCCGGCTCCGGCAGTGGGCGTCCGACCCCGACCCCCACGTACGCCGGCTGTGTTCGGAGGGCACGCGCCCTCGGCTGCCTTGGGCGCAACGCATCCCCGCCTTCGTCCGCGATCCCCGGCCCGCGCTACCGATCCTCGAGGCGCTCAAGGACGATCCCGAACTTTACGTCCGGCGCAGCGTGGCGAATCACATCGGCGACATCGCCAAGGATCATCCTGCGCTCGCTTTCGAACTGTGCCGCGGCTGGGTCAACGATGCATCCGCCGAACGCAGGTGGCTCATTCGCCACGCGGTCCGGCACCCGGCCAAGAAGGGAGTCAAGGCGGCGCTGCACCTGCGCAAGCTGGCAAAGTAGCTCCTCGACCCCTCGTGGGGCGGCAACGAAAAGTGCGCGGAGCAAAAGATGCCCCGCGCACGGATGCCCCTAACCAGCCAAAATCATCAGGGGAGAATCACCGTATCCACGACGTGGATAACCCCATTGCTGCCGACGAGGTCGGTGGCGGTTACGCGAGCCTTGTTGACCATCACGCCCATGCCGTCGGCCTTGATCGTCAGCGCCTTGCCGTTGACGGTCGGCGCTTCGCCGGACTTGACGTTCGCGGCCATGACCTTGGCGGGCACGACGTGGTAGGTGAGGATCGCGACGAGCTTGGCCTTGTTCTCGGGCTTGAGCAGCGATTCCACCGTGCCGGCAGGGAGCTTGGCGAAGGCGGCGTTGGTCGGCGCAAAGATCGTGAACGGGCCCGCGCCGCTCAGCGTTTCGACGAGACCGGCAGCCTTCACGGCGGCTACGAGCGTGGTATGGTCCGGCGAACCGGCGGCGATCTCGACGAGCGTCTTGGCCGAGGCCAGTGAGACGAGACCAGAGGAAAAGACGAGAGCGGCGAACAATGAGCGAATCTTCATGGGAACTTTGATTTCTGTGGTTGGTTGGAGAATACCGCAGGACGACGTCCCTTGGATTCGACAGTGTAACGGACGGCGCACGATCGCGGATGCAATTCCAGGCCGGAATAAACCGCCGGCCGCGACTCTTTAGCCGGACGCGTTTCCACGACTTCCCCTTGCATTCCGCGGCGGGTCCTTGCGGAGGCGCCCTAAACGGAAGGCGCGCTTCAGGAGGCCGGCCGCGCCAAATGCGAGATCATCACCACGCCATGGGCCAGCGCGAGGACGATCAGGCCGATGCCGGAGCCTCGCTCCATTCGCAGCAACGTACGCGGGCTCATGCGGCCATGTCCGCGCGACACGATCCAGCTCAGGCCGAGGAACCACAGGCCGACGCCGGTCGTCACCCCTGCGATACAAATCAGCTTGCTGGCCCAAGTCGCTTCCACCCATCCCCGCGAGAGGAAACTCGCGGCCAGCACGATCCAAAAGAGCAGCACGCCCGGATTGGCCATCGTGCGCACAAAGCCGATCCAGAACGCAGAGTGAGGGTGCAGCTTCCGCTCGATCTTCACCTCCATCTCGTCGACGGCATCGCTCAGATGAAGCGGTGCCGTCACGGACTTCGCGAAAAGAAACTTCAGGCCCAGAAAAAGCATGAACGCGAAACTGAACAACTCCATCGCCGCCTTGAGAATCGGGTGGCTGAAGAATGACGCGAAGCCCGTGAACGCCACGGTGCAGTAGATGACCTCCATCACGGTGGCGCCGAGCCCAATGAGCGCCGCCCACTTGAAGCCGCGGCGCGCTCCCTCGTTCATGATCGTCAGGTTGACCGGACCGACGGGAATGCACAGCAGCAGACCGCTGATAAAGCCGGTCGCCGCGGCCACCGCGTAGGGTTCGAATGCCACCATGGGTCCCAGCAAATCCGACTCATCGGGCGGGGCGTCAAACCTAGAGTGAGTGGCAATTCATCAGGTCACTCGTCGGCCGCGGCACCCGGGGCCTTCGCCCCGCGCTCCTGACCCACGCGGCGCCAGCCCAGCACGCTGCACAGCGCGAAGCCGAGGGCGTTGACCGTGCCATGAATCAGCCGCATCTGCGGCAGGTCGAGCCCGGCGGTGCCCGCAAAGATCCCCCGCAGGGCGTAGACGACCGCGAACACCATGCCGATGAAGAGGGACGCGCCACCGATGCCGAGCAGGACGCGACTGCCCAGGGCCAACCGGCCTTCGAGGGCGATCCGCACCTGCAGAATCGCCACCGCCATGCCGGCCAGAGCGAGGCCGCAGGCGGCCGCGCGTTCCAGGCTCATTCCCCAACCTAGTTGCGTGGCCGTGATTCCCACCGCCACCGCTGGCACGCCGAGGATCACCCCGACCGCGGCGCGGGAACTCAGCCGGAGAAAGAACAGCTCGCGCTGCACGAGTCCGGCCACCAGCGGCAGAATCAGGCCGGAATAGTGAAAGTGCACGGCGGTCAGGGAAACGATCGCCGGACTGAATCCAAGCGGTGAATACCCGGTCCGGTCCGCGAGCACCCACACCCCGCCGACTGCGGAAAAACCCAGGGCCACGTCGGCGCAGAGCCGGTCCATTTCCCGGGCGAGCCCTCCCTGCCGCAGCCGCACCACGCCGATCGCCGCGAACAGAAAGGTCAACAGCACCCAGGGCAGCGCAGCGGCTCCGGCCACCCCACCCGCCGGCAGCCAGGAGGCAACCGCCAGCAGGAGCGCCGCGGGAAGCTGCAGCGCCGACGCCAGCCGAAACCAGCGGTCTGTTGGCGCACTCTCCTCGTCGTCCGCCAAAAGCTCGAGCGCGAGCGGCACGAGCACCAGCGCGGCAAACAGCAGCAGCGCCCGGGACCAGCCTTCGTCCCGCAGGTCGGAGACGCGTGCGACCACGAAGGCAACCCATGCGACAAGACCCATCAGGGCTCGGTTGAAAGCGGACATTCCCGCCAACGTGGAGGCCGGGGCGGTCGCAGGCAATCGTCCGGTGCAACCGGCGGCCCCGCCCAACATTGGCGTGTGTTTCGCCGGTTTCGTGCTCTGCTTGGAGGAAATGAAGACGCGCAAGGAAATCGTCGAGAACTGGCTGCCGCGCTACACCGGCGTCCCCCTGGACAAGTTTGGCGGATACATCCTGCTCACGAACTTCGACCACTACGTAAAGCTCTTCGCCCAATGGCACCGGGTGCCCGTGTTGGGCCGGGACAAACCGATGCCCAGTGCGACCGCCGGTCAGATCACGATCATCAACTTCGGCATGGGCAGCGCGACCGCGGCCACGGTGATGGATCTTCTCAGCGCCATCTGCCCGAAGGCGGTCCTGTTTCTCGGCAAGTGCGGCGGACTCAAACACCGCGCGTTGCTCGGCGACCTGATTCTTCCGATCGCGGCGATTCGCGGTGAGGGTACGAGCAACGATTACTTTCCGCCTGAAGTTCCCGCCCTACCCTCGTTCGCGCTGCAAAAGGCCATATCCACGACGATCCGCGAACACGAGCGCGACTACTGGACCGGCACGGTTTACACGACGAACCGGCGCGTCTGGGAGCACGACGACGAGTTCAAAAAATACCTGCAGAAGATCCGAGCCATGTGCATCGACATGGAGACGGCGACGATCTTCATGACCGGCTTCTTCAATGAAATTTCCACCGGCGCGCTGCTGCTCGTGTCAGACCAGCCGATGACGCCCGAGGGCGTGAAGACCGCCGACAGCGACCGGCAGGTCGACGAAAACTTCGTCCGCGACCACCTCCGCATCGGCATCGCGTCGCTGAAGCAGTTGATCAACGATGGCCTCACGGTGAAACACTTGAAGTTCTGATGTCGGGATGG
>JBEIHL010000354.1:0-4729 GCA_040381375.1 Opitutaceae bacterium | reverse complement strand
CGGTGTGGGAGGGTTATCCGGGGGCCTCGACGCGCGTGCTGCTGCCGATGACGCTCGCGTTCAACGTACTGGTGCCGCGGACCGGCCGCTGGCTGCCGATCCTGCTCGCGGGGAACCTGACGGTGGCGGCCAGCGTGTTCGAATTCTCGCCGCCGCACGAATTCCACGACGTGCGGGGCGATGCGACCCTGCGCCACAGCGTGCGGGTCGTTCCTTCGGCCGGCTGGCACGGACCGGAGCGCCACCTGAAGGACCGCTGGCGTTGGACCTCCGGAGACGCCGAGCTGAAGATCGCGAACGACACCGGCCAGCCCGTCCGGATCGCGGTGCGCGCCAAGGTCAGCGCGGTCACGGAGTCCCGGCAGCTCCGCGTGATGGAGGGCGAGCGTATGCTCTGGGGTGATACCGTGGTGTCCGTGCCGAAGGAGCTTCGCTTCGGGATCGTGCTGCCTCCGGGCGAGACGATCCTGCGTTTCGTCAATGACCGGCCGGGGGAGAAGGTGGGCACCGATCCGCGCGACCTGGCGATTCGAGTGGCCAACGTGGAGTTGTTCGTGTCACCACCCGGGTCGTCCCGCTGATTCCCGCATGAGCTTCAGTTCCAAACCGCTGCTGCGCTTCTTTCCCCGTTTCCGCCGTCTCGAGGCGGAACGCAATCGGTTGCGCGAGGAACTGAACCGGCTGCGGGTGAACGAAGCGGATACGCCGACCTTCTTTCCGGCGGGCCACTTCTATTCGCCGCTGCCGTCGCGCCGCGAAGTCGCGGAGGCCTTTGCGCGGGGAGGTTTCGGTCCGCCCTTTCCCGGCATCGAGCTCAACGAGCCGGCCCAGCTCGAGCGGCTGCGGCGCTTCGCCGCCTGGTACCCGGAGCAGCCGTTTCCCGGGCAACCCACCGAGGGGCACCGCTACCACCTCGAGAATCCTTCTTATGGCCACTACGACGCGATCATGCTCTACGGCATGCTGCGCGAGGCGCGGCCTAAGCGCATCATCGAGGTCGGCTCCGGCTTGAGTTCCGCGGCGATGCTCGACCTGAACGACCGGGTGCTCGGCGGTGCGGTCGCGTTCACCTTCATCGACCCCGACATGACGCGGCTGCGGCCGCTGCTCCGGCCCGACGATCACGCGCGCGTCACGCTGATCGAGCGGCGCGTGCAGGAAGTGCCGCTGGAAGCGTTTGCCGCGCTGCGGGAGAACGACGTGCTGTTCATCGACTCGTCGCACGTCAGCAAGATCGGCAGCGATGTGAACCGGCTTTATTTCGACGTGCTGCCCGTGCTCGCCCCCGGCGTGCTCATCCACATCCACGATGTGGCGGGTAATCTCGAGTACCCGCGCGAATGGCTCGACGAGGGGCGCGCCTGGAACGAGCAGTATCTGCTGCGCGCGTTCCTGATGCACAATCACGCCTACCGGATCGAGCTGTTCACCGGCCTGCTCTTCAACCAGCACCACGAATTTCTTCGGCAACACCTGCCCCTCGCGGCGAAAGGCGGTGGAGGGCAGATCTGGCTGAGGAAGTTGAGCTGATGGCTGGTTGTAGAAGTGGCTTCACGCCGCGACCGAATGCAGGTCGCGGGATAAATCCGCTCCCACAGCCAGGCCAGCGGGGCCTCAGAACGTCGCGATGCTCTCGAGCCGGCTACGGTAGCGGGCGCCGATCACGGCCGGTGCGAAGCGGGCGCGAATGGTTGCGCGCGCGGCGGCGCCGAGTTGCGCGGCCAGCGTGCGATCTTGGCACAGCCGGCGCATGTGGGCCGCGGCGTGTTCCGGGTCGGGGTCGGCCCAGGTCGAGCCCTTGGCGTACGGTCCGTGATTGCGGTCGAGCGTGACCAGCGGGGCGCGCACCGGGCAGCCGTTGTGCACGTTTACGAACTCGGCGGTGGCCGACCAGTCGGTCGAGATGACGGGTTTGCCGAGCAGCATGCTCTCCGCGACCGCGAGTCCGAAGCCTTCGGAGCGGTGGAGTGAAACGAAACAATCGCACGCCGCCTCGAGCGCGTACACGTCGGCGCGCGCCAGTGTCTCGGTGAGCAGCACGGTTTCCGGCAAGTCGGCGACGCTCGCCTGGAGCGCGGCGAAATCAGCCTCGTTGCCCGCGACGTTCTGCACTTTCAGCACCAGGGCGGCGCCGTGCCCGGCGAGCCCGGATTGCCGGAAGGCCGCGACGACCGCCTGCGGATTCTTGCGCGCCGCGTAGGAATTGAGATCGAAGAGCGTGAGAAAGAGAAAACGATCGGCGGGCAGGCGGAAGCGCGCGCGCCAGTCGGCCACGGTGCCGGTCGGCGGCGCGAAATCGATCGCATGCGGCATGGTCAGCACGGGCAGCGGCGATTTCAGCGCGATGGCCGCCGCGGCAAAATCGCTCGGACACCAAATCTCGTCGTAGTAATCGAAACTCGGCACCCACGCGTCGGGAAACTCCGGCAGCTCCCACGCAAAATACGCGATGTTGTATTTTCCGGCCCGGAATCCCTTGCCGTGATGATGATCGAGGTCGCGCGAGGCCGGCGGATCGATGTGCACGACATTCACGTCGTGCGGATTTTCGTCCTGCAGTCGCGCCGCGTAGGTCGGGTCGCCCAGCCGGTTCTTGCAGTTCAGCTTGAGCGGCACGAGCGCGGTCGGGATGCCGGCGGCGTCGGCGGCGCGCACCATGCAGCGCGCCGACTCGCCCACGCCGAGATCGGCGGTGAGGAAGCCCGCGATGTTGAGCCCGAGCCGGGCATGGCGCCGGGCGTACTCGGAGGCGTACGGAGCGTCGCGGCGCGAGAAATCAAAGATCACCTCGCCCGCTTCCGTCGCAATCGTCGTGACCCGCAGTTGGCGGTTTTTGTTCTGGGCGCGGAACCGCTGCCACGCGCCGAGGCCGGTGATGCGCCCGAGCCACGCGAGCAGGTTGGTCAGACCGATGCCGGAGAGCGTGAACGCGAGCGTCACCGTCTCGGCGGCAGGCACGTCGACCCGCAGTTCCCACGGGCCGGACGCGGGGCCGGTGAGCGTGGCGCTGCGGCGGCCGTTGACGTCCAGCGTGAGCCCCGGGGCACCGGTCTCGAGACCGCGGGCGTCCGGGTGAGTCACGACGACGCCGCGCACCACGAGTTGGCGGACTCCGGTCAGAGGCGGCAGTCGCACCGTGGCGGTTTCGCGAATCCAGGCTGAATTGGACTCGAAGGTGTCGAAGAAGAGTCCGGCGTACGCAGTGAAGCGCCGGGAAAAGGCGCCGCTTGCGGGTGGCGTACGTGGGCTCGACGACATGGGTGAGGCGCGAGGGAAGGCGGCCGCGAACGGGTATGCAAAACTTTACGCCGACCCGGAAGTTTCCCGAACTGCGGGCTTGCGCCCGCCCGGCCGAGTCGTCGTTTGTTTTCCGTTAGCTGCGAAACCTGGCCCGCCGTTCCAGCGATGGCGTGCTTCCATCCCCCCTGAAAATTTCTCTGGCCTCCGCTCTGACCGCGTCGTGGCGCGTCGGTTCGTTGGTGCTGGTCACGGCACTGATTTGGACCGCGTATTTCCAGCGCTGGACGATCGAATCGTGGCAGCTGCCGACGGATTACGTCGGCGACGCGCACGAGATGCTGGCGCGCATCAAGGCGGCGTCCGAGGGTGACACCTGGCCGCTGACGCCGCAGGTGATCGAGCGTCTGGGGGCGCCGTTCGGGGCTGACTGGAACGCTTATCCGACTCCGGACAAGCCGCTGCTGCTGGCCCTCGGGGCGCTGGCGCATGCGATCGGTATCTTCGCGGCGGCGAATGCCGGGTTGCTGCTCGCGCAGGTTTCGGCCGCGCTGGCGTTCTACTTCACCGCGCGCTGGCTGCGGTGCCGCTGGGAATGGGCTTGGGTCGGAGCGCTGTTGTTCGCCTACACGTATCACACCTTTCACCGGGGCCTGCCCCACTTCTCCTTCGTGTTCACTTGGACGGTGCCGCTCGGCCTGCTGGCGGTCTGGCTCGTCGCGCAGAGTCGGCGGCTCGAGTGGCGCAGTCCGGGCGCGCTGGTGTGCCTCGGGGTCGCGCTGGCCTTCGGAGTGAGCAATCCCTACAATTTGTTGTTCTGGGGGCAGCTCCTTGTGTGGGCGCTGATCGTGCAGTGGTGCGGTCCGCGCCGGCGGGTGAATCTGACAATCGGGTTGACGGCGGGCGTGATCGCGGTGGCGGCGTTTCTCATCACCAACGCGGAAATCTGGATCCACGTCCAGGAACCCGAGGGTCTGCCGTTGCTCACGCGGAATTATGGCGGCACGGAGCGGTATGCGCTGAAGCCGATGGAGATGTTCATACCTTCCCAATTTCACCGTTGGGACTGGATGGCGTTCTTTGGGCACCGCTACTCGCGCTGGGCCGAATGGCGCGGCGAACCCTATCTGCCGTACCTGGGCATCTTCGGCATTGTCGGACTGCTCTGGCTCGTGGCGATCAGCGTGCGTCGGCTGTTGGCGCGGCAGGCGCTGCCCGGACAGGCGTTGTCGGCGGGCTGGCTTTTGTCGTATGCGACGGTCGGAGGAATCACCAACGTGGTCGCGTTCTTCTTCGGCATGCAAATTTTCCGCGCCACGAACCGGGTGGCGATTTTCATCTCGGCGCTCGTGCTCGCGTTCCTGGTCGTGCGTCTCTCGCGGCTGACGGCGAAGTGGCCCGCACCCTGGCGCTTGGCGGCGGCCCTGGGCGCGGCCGTGATTGGCCTGAGCGACCAGTTGCCCGTCCGCTGGCCCGACGAGGTGTATGCCCG
>JBEIHL010000353.1:0-4738 GCA_040381375.1 Opitutaceae bacterium | reverse complement strand
CGGTGATCTCGTAGCGTCCTTCGCGGTCCGAGACGGCGACGCGGTTGGTGCCTTCGAGGGCGACGGTGGTGCCTTCCAGGAATGAACCCGTGGCGGCATTACGGACCTGACCCGAAATGGTGCCACCGCCCGGGGCAGAGGCTGATTTCAGACCCGGCAAAGCCAGCAGCAGGACGGCGGCGAGGGCCGCGAAGATGCGGGAGCGAACCAGAGAATGGGGAGTAGGCATGGTGGTAGGCGGAGGTGCGAGGCTTTGGCCAAAACCCGGACGCGCCCCGAAATCGGGGGGAGCAGGATCCAAGCCATGGGCGACGCGCTGGATGGGTATTTGCGGGGCGCTGACAAGTAACCGACTGGTGCGATCGGAACCGATCGTCAATCTCATCGGATCGGGCGCTCCAACCCGCCGGAGCGCCGGATTCCGTTCGGTTACTTTGCCTTCTTCGCGCCCCCGGCTGGAGGTGCCGGGGCGCGCTTCATCGGCACCGCGATGATGTCCACGCTGACGTTGCGTCCGGGCCAGCCGATGCCCTGCACATCCACGCCGGAAGCCGCCGGCGGCCGGGCGGGATCATAAAACACGCTGCGGATCTCCGCGAGGTACTCGCGGGCGGTCGGGTCGGCGAGGAAGTAGGTTGCCTTGGCCATGTGCCTGAAGCTGCTCCCGGCATCGCGCAGCACCGCGGACAGGCTCTGGAACGCACGGAGCCATTGTTCGCGGGCGTTCACGCCGGTGCCGCCATCGATGCCGCTGAGGAAAAGGAGCGGAGATCCGGGGGCGACGGTGGTTAGCCGGCTGAAGTAGGGCGACACGGGCATCCCCGGCAGCCAGTGAAATTCAATCGGATCCGCGGGATCTTTGGCCGGCCGGTTCGGCCCGGCTGCAATCAACTCGATTTCCGTGTCGGAGCCGGTGAGCCACTCGGTGATCACGATCGGCGGCACCGGCCCTCCCGCGTAGCTGCGTTCGATTTCGGCCCGCGCGGCGGCGTGTTGCGTCATCGGCTTGATGAATGCCTTGACCTGCACCACATCGGATTTCGAGGCCCCGACTTTTTCGAGCGCCTGATGCAGCCCCTCCATCGTCAGCCGGACGCTCGCGACAAAGTTGTCGCCCTGCTTGGCTTGACCGGAGACGAACACTTTGCCGCCGGCGGGCAGAATCATGGCGTCGCCGACTTTCTCGAGCGTCATCACCGCCCGGCTCGAAGTGCCGACGGCGTCGCTGGCGATGCGCGCTCCAGGCACGGCCAGCACGGAGCGTTGCACGGTCACCGCCGGCGGCTGGCGGCCGAAGCGGGCGGCCAGGCCGGCCTCGACGGCCGCCGTGGCCGCGTCATCCGCCACGTGAAAGTTGAACCGAACCACTCGCTGCAGATCGCCACCGGCGGCGGAAAGCTGGGCACCGAGGCGATCGATGACGTCGTCGAACTGCCGGCGTGCGTCGGCGGTGGGCTCGGAGGAATGGACGATGCCGGTGAAAATCAGCGGTCCGTCCGGCGCCTTGACCGAGCGGGCGAAGCCTGGGCGCGTGGGATCGGGCAGGCGTTCGAGCGGCGCCGGGTTCGGTGCGGCGGCGCTCAGCGTGAGCGTGGTGGCGAAGACGAGGAAGGCGGGGCGAAGGTTCACGGGGACGAAAGGGGACGAGGTTGGCCGGGGTGAAAACTCAGGGTGGGCGCAAGGGGCGCGGTGCGGACGGATCGGGACGTCACCGGATTTCCACTACGCGGCCTTCGCGGCGGCCGGTAATCTCGCCGGTGCGGGCAGCATGGGCGTAGAGTGCGAGCGTGAAGGGCACGTCGGTGGAGCGAAAGTCGAGGCGCTTGAAACGGCCTGCGAGCCGCATCGTTTCGCGTTCAATCACCTGGCCCTCGAGCGCCACGCGGTAGCGGCGATTGACATCCAGGTCGCTGTTCACGATCCGCCGACCGGGCGCCAGCCGGCGGTCGAACGTGTAGCGGCCACCGGAGATTTGGACGAGGAGGTTGGCGGCGTCACCGGGCTCCTGGAGCTGCGCAGGAATGTTGGCGTCAAGGATCTCACCGATTTCCGCGCCGGTGAGTTCGACCAGCACGAGATCCTGGTCGCCGGGAAGGCTGCACTGCAGCAGGTCGACGATATCCACCGTACCCGCCGGAATCGGTCGATCCGGCGGAGTCAGGCGGTGGTTGTAGAGGGCGACTTCGGCGCCGGTCGCCGCCCGCATGGCATCGGCAATCCAGTTGCCGAGCGTCGACTCCGTGCCCGAGTGGTCGAGCGGGAAGGGGGCCTCGGCAACCGGGTGACACCGATACTCGGTGGGGTCCACGATCCGGCGTGCGTGCACCTCGCTCGTCCAGTCGTTCGCGCGCCGGGTCAAGGTCACGGTTTCGGTTGGGCTCACGGGGCCTTCGAACACGCGGCGCCCGGCCACGGAGACGGTAAACGCGCCGCGGATGGCAAACACGGCCGGGTCACGCCACACCGCGACCCGGTCGACGTTTTCCAGCGTGAGGTCGGCCTGTTGGGGCGAAGTGGCTCGGGCCCGGACGACACCGATGCGGCCCGCCTGAGCCAGCCGTTCGACCGTGATCCAATGCGCCTGGGGGTGCAGCGCGGTGTCCACTTCGAAAACAAACTCCTTCGGATGCGCGACCCGCCGGTGCTGCAGCAGCCACGCGATGACCGGGCGAAAATCCCGGGCGGCGCCGTAGTGGTCTTCGCCGGCGAGCTCCGTTAGGCGGACCGGGTACCCGAGCTGGCGCATGCGTTCATAACCGACCGCAACGCCGAGCTTGTAGTAGGAGTGGTCGCGCTCGCCGCCGATCCACCAGAACGGAGTGTGTTGGGCATTGGCCGCGACCCACCGGATGCTGCGGGCCGCGGCGATCGGCACGACGGCCGCAAAGACGCCCGGGTGGTGCAGCGCCAGGTCGGTGGCGCCGGTGCCGCCCATCGAGTGTCCCGTAATGTAGATGCGGTCGGGATCGACTAGGTAGCGCCGCTGCACGTCCGCGATCACGCGAAACACCGCGACGGCGCCGAGTCCGCGATAATTCGTGTTGCCGCGCGCGCTCGGGCAAGCGACGAGCACGGTGTGCTGTTCGGCCGCCGCCTTCAGGCCGTCGGGGGCGGGGTAGTGGGCCGCGTCGTCGAAAAAGGAGTTCTCGTTGCCGCCGGAGCCATGGAGTGCCACGACCAGCGGGATCGGCTGCCCGGGCCGGTGACCGCGGGGGATGTAGAGCCGGTAGTCCTGCGGCGATCCGTCCAAGGGACACGGATACGAAAGCCGCTCGTCCGCGCCGGGGAAGGCGTCCGCCGACCGTCCGGCGGGAGCGGGGGCGAGCAGGATCGCGGACACGAGCCAGGGCCAAACGCGGGCGCGTTGAAAAGCGGAGACCACGGACAAGAAGGAAGGCAGTGACGAACGAAGGGCGAGCCCATCCGGATGACCGCGCCGCCGGGAGGAGGCGACGCGCTTGATGGGCATGCTGCAATCCAGTTCCCGGACGAATCCGACCTGGCAACAGGCGCGCGATAATTTTCTGACGCAATCGGGCAACGTGGAACACGCCGGCCGCATGGAGATAATCCGCCTCTTCGGCGAACAGAGCCGCGCGTAAGCCCAAGCCCAGAGTGACGCCAGCGACCGGCGCCTGCGCGATTGGGAACGGCAGCAAGCGTCGCAGGACCGGCAGCACAAGAAATTCGTCCAGACGATTCGCGAAGTGGAGACCTACGCCGATGCCCAAGGCAAGGTCGAGCTGAGCAGCGGCTACCGGCGGGCCTGGAGCCGGGGCGACGGCACCTACCGGCTGAGCAACACTCCCGGTTTTGATCCGGGCCGGGTCTTCCAGGACCGGGCCTGGACGGAGATGAAAAAACCGAGCCCTGAGCGTGCGTGCGCCGACTGGCCGGGTGCGCGGTACGACTACTTCACCTTGGTCTTCTCCGCCGCTGCCAGCCAGTCGCCCAGCCATTTCGCATCCACGACGCCGCTGTGAGCCGTCGCTTCGTGCGCGGCGTTGAAGAAGTACGACCGCGGCAGTTCGCCGGCCCAGCTCTTGTCCACGGAGTAGCGCAGTCGCTCCATCGACTCTTCGCCGAACTGCCACGTCTCGATCCGCCCGAGCTTATAGCCGCCCAGAAAACGCGCGACGGCTTCCCGGTGCGCAGGAGCGTCGGCTGCGACCAGGACGATCGGCACCTTCGGGAACCGACGATGCAGATCCGCCACGATCATCATCTCCTCGCGGCACGGCTCACAACTCACCGACCAAAACGCCACCATGAAAGGCCGGCCGGCGTGCGCCTGCTTGATCGCGGCGAGACTGCCGGCATGGAACGTCCGGAGCTCCAGAGCCGGCGTCGACGCCGCGCCGATCGCCGCGGCGACGAGGCCGCCAGCGAGCAGCGTGACCAAAAACGAGCGGCGGGAAAATAGTCTCATGGTGGCAGGATCGACATCGAAAGGGGACGCTCGCGCGTGTTCCAAAACACGTGAAAGTCGCCGCCGAAGGTCAACACGCGCGGTTGATCCGAGGAGCCGGCGGTCGCGGCGAGTTCGTGCTCCTGCCAGCTTTCGCCGCCGTCGTTCGACCGGAGGGCGCGAAGCAGGGTGCGCTCGCCATCGAACTCCTTCCAGGCGATGACGACCCGAGGGCCGAGCACGGCGAGGTCGGCGTGCGCCGCGGCCTCGCCGCCCACTCGCCGGTGCGCCTCGTTGCCGCCGTCGCGCAGCCGCGCGTAGTGCACGCCT
>JBEIHL010000352.1:0-4743 GCA_040381375.1 Opitutaceae bacterium | reverse complement strand
GGTGCGCTCGCGAGCGGCGTGGCATCGGTTCACGCGCGGCCGCCCACCGGGCTGTTTGCCCTTACGCTGCTCGGCGTCGTGGCGATCGCGGTGTGGTGGCGCGGCCCCAACGCACGCTGGGCCTTCGCGAATCTGCGTCGGCCCGCCGCCATCGGTTCCCTGTGTGCACTGGGTTTCCTGAGTCTCAACGGCCTCGCGTGGCTGAAATTCCGCACCTTCGATCCGGCGCCGCTGCGGCTGAGCCGGCCCTACGCCGATCCTGGCCGGCTCGCGCACATCGCCGGGAAAAGTTTTCACCTCGTCAACCTGCCCTACAATTTCGACACCTACGTGCTGCGGCCCAACCTCCGCCTCGAGCGCGGATTCCCGTGGATCTATCTCGGCTCGAACACGCCGCGCCGCGATTTCCCCAAGGCCAAGATTGATCTGCCCGACTTCACGCTCGCGGTCCCCTATGCGATGCCGAGTTTGTTTCTGCTGGCCACACTCGGCTGCGTCGGCGCCGCGGTCGCCCGGCCCGGTACGCGCCTCCCGATCGCGCTCGTCTGGATCGCGGTGCTGCCGATGACGCTCGCTCTCTTCGCCGCGATCGCGACAGCCCAGCGCTACACGGGAGATTTTTGTCCGTTCCTGATTGCCGCCGCCGCCTTTGGCCTTTCCGCCGCCGAGAGCGCTCCGCCCGGTGCGCGACGTTTTTTTCGCGCCGCCATCGCACTCGCCACGCTCGCCGCCCTCGCCGTCACCGTCGCCCTCACGATCCAGTATCAGGGCGTCTACCTTTGGGGCGTGCCGGATGAAACGCGCGTGAACTACCACAGCCTGCGCCGCCGCGTGGACGCGTTTTTCGGCGCGCCGCTCGCGCCGCCGGCCCCGCTCGCGCCGCCGCGCACCGATGTGGACCGGTGAGGCACGATCCCTTCTGCTGAACCCGATCATGGCTGCCGCTCACTCCGACGAAAATCGCCCGCTCCGCGCGTGGGGGATGGGCGCTCGCACTCGTCGGCGCGACGCTCCTCGCTTACGGCCAAGCCTATCAAGCGGGCTTCATCTGGAACGACTGCGACTACGTGACCAACCCGGAACTGCGCTCGGCCGCCGGCCTGCTGCGCATCTGTTTCGAGTTCGGCGCGACTGAGCAATACTACCCGCTCCTGCATTCCTGGTTCGGGGTGCAGCAGAAACTCTGGGGCGACGCGACGCTCGGCTACCACCTCGCCGGCGTGTTGCTGCTAACCCCTCCCGTCTGGGATAAAGCGGCACGCGCCACCGTCCGAGACACGCGCCGGACTTCGAACCGAGCGCATGGGCGGCTCATCGCTCGGCCCGGACTTCCCGTTCCCAAGTCACGAGTCGGTCGCGCAACCGCTGGACGGCTTCCGGCCGCTCGGGCTTAAGATCGATTTTTTCCTGTGGGTCCCGGTCCAGGTCGAACAACCACTCCTCGCGGCGGCCGGCATCCTCGCGACTGACGAGCTTCATCGCGCCAGAACGAACAGCCCGCCAGGTGCGCTCGCCCCGCCGCGCCCGCCAGAAGAAATCCCGCGCCGCCGTCGGTCGCCCTTCAGCGACGTCCGCGAGCACAGGGACCCCATCGAGGGTGACCCCGGCCGGAACTCTCCCGCCGGAAAAGTGGAGAAAGGAAGCGGTGAGATCCATCAACGTCCACACGCGGTGATCCACGCGGTTGGCGGGCAATCGCGCCGGCCAGCGCGCGAGCACCGGCGTGCGAATTCCCCCTTCGAACAGCGTTTCCTTGTAGTCGCGCCAGGGCGCGTTCGAACCCGGCAGCATCGCGCCATGGTCGCTGGTGAAAACCACGAGCGTGTTGCGATCGAATCCCCTCGCCTTCAGCGCCTCCAGCACCGCGCCGACCGCGATATCCATATTCTCGATCATCGCCACGTAGTCCTGGCGCGTGCCCTTCATCCACTGTTCAGCCGTCGGCATCGGATCGTGGGGCCGGCCAGGTGGCTGAAAGGGAAAGTGCGGGGCGGTGAAGCTGAGGAACAGGAAGAACGGGAGCCCCGCCCGCTGTTCGCGAATAAAGGCCAGCGACTCGTCGCGCAGCAAATCCGTCATGTAGCCTTCCGCCTGCACCGGTCTCCGATCGCGCAGCAGGACGGGAAGGGCCGAGAGCTCACGATGCCGGTAGAAATCGACGTTGCCGCCGAGAATGCCGAAGAAGCGGTCGAATCCCTGGTCGAGCGGATTGAACTTGGGCTCATAACCCATGTGCCACTTCCCGATGACGGCGGTGGCATAGCCGGCGGATTTCAACCCTGGCGCGAGCACGGCCATCTCCGGCGGCAGGCCCAGATCATTTCGCTCGCGCAGGCGGATGGCCTCATCGTAGCGGCCCACGTTTCCCGTGCCGATCGGACACTCCATGCCGCCGGCGCGCTGAGGAAAACGGCCCGTCAGGATGGCGGTCCGCGAAGGCGTGCACTCCGCGCCATTGGCGTAGGCATTCGTGAAGCGCACGCCGTCGCGCCCCAGCGAGTCGATGTGCGGCGTGCGCACATCCGTCGCGCCAAAACTCGCCAGGTCGGCATAGCCCAAATCATCCGCCAGCATGAAGACGATGTTGGGCGCCTCACCCGATGGCTGCGCCCCGAAACTGCCCGCGGTGGCGCTGGCGATCACAACCGCCCAACGCCACCACCAGGAACGAAACGCAAGGGAGGCCATACGCTCAGTTCTTCTTGGCGCCGCCTTTTTTCTTTCCGCCAGCCCCCTGCTTCGGCGAGACGGACGCGGGGTCGTCCTGGGCGGGAACCTTCAGTTCAGCGCGCAGCCGCTGCAACTCGGCGTGCAACTGCCGCCGCGTATCCGCGTAACCGGATTCGTCGTACACGTTCTTCATTTCGTTCGGATCGCGCTCGCGGTCGATGAGCGTCCAATAGTTCACGTCCGGCTCATAGAAGTGGAAGAGTTTATACCGGTCGGTCACCACCCCGTAATGCTTCCGCACGGAATGCGCGCCCGGAAACTCGTAGTAGTGATAATAGAAGCTCGTGCGCCAATCGCGCGGCGTGGCGCCCTGCATCAACGGTCGCAGACTCCGTCCCTGCATGTCGGCGGGAATCGCCGCGCCGGCGGCATCGAGGAAGGTTTCCGGGAAATCGATGATGGTCGTCATCGCCTTGTGCCGCGTGCCGGCCCGGCTGACGCCCGGCCACCGCATAATCAGCGGGGTGGTCAGCGATTCTTCGTAGATCCACCGCTTGTCGAACCAGCCATGCTCGCCGAGATAGAATCCCTGGTCCGACGAGAAAATCACCAGCGTGTTGTCGGCGAGGCCTTCGTCCTCGAGGTGTTTCAGCATCCGGCCGACGCTTTCGTCGACGGCCTTCACCGTCGCGAGGTAGTCGTGCATATAGCGTTGATAGCGCCAGCGCACGAGGTCGCGTCCGCTCAGTTTTCCTTCGCGGAGCACGGCGTTGCGCGGCTCGTAGTAGGCATCCCAAACCTTCCGCTGCTCGGCGTTGAGATAGGGCGGCGCCTCCTCCTTCGAATCGCGGGGTGTGAACGTCTTCTCCAACGTCATGTCCTGTTCGCGTTCGGCGCGGCCGCGACCGGAATAATCGTCGAACAGCGTCGCCGGTTCGGGGAACGGCTGGTCTTTGTTCCATCCGAGGTGCCGGAGCGCCGGCGCCCATTCGCGATGCGGCGCCTTGTGCTGAGACATGAGGAAAAAGGGCTTCGATTTATCGCGCTTCTTCAGCCACTCGATCGAGAAATCCGTGATGAGATCGGTCGTGTAGCCTTCGTGTTGCACGCGCTCGCCGTCGCGGATCATCGGCGGGTTGTAGTAAATGCCCTGCCCCGGCAAAATGTGCCAATGATCGAATCCGGTCGGATCGGACTCGAGGTGCCACTTGCCGATGACCGCGGTTTGATAACCGGCCTGCTGCAGCAGTTTCGACACGGTCTGCTGGGAACCATCGAAGCGGTTTCCGTTCCGATGGAATCCGTTCAGGTGACTGTATTTCCCGGTGAGAATCGCCGCCCGGCTGGGGCCGCAGATTGAATTCGGAACGAGCGCCCGCTCGAACAACACGCCCTGCTGCGCGAGCCGATCGATGTTCGGGGTCTGCAGCAGCTTCAACGGATGACGGTAGGCGCTGATCGCCTGGTTGGTGAGGTCATCGGTGAAGATCAGCAGAATGTTGGGACGTGACGCAGCCGCCGCGGTGGCGTTCGCGGCGGTCAGCAGCCCGGTCAACAGGAAAAGGAGCGAGGGTACGAGTTTCACGGTTCTCATTTTGCAATTTTAAAAAAGTCACTGTCCGCACAGGAAACCTACCCCGGCTTCACGGGCCGGAAGGCGAGTCATCGAAGCCCGGTTTGCGCAGGCCGTTGCCCGTCACTTTCTGAAGCGAGTCCCCAAGGTCACGGCGGGCTGTGTCCGCAAGGGCCGTCAACCGCTTCACGATGTCAGGATGAGCAGCCGCCACGTTACGGGTCTCGTTTGGATCATCGTCGATGTTGAAGAGCGAAAGCTCGAGTTGCTCGACCCGATAACCGTGCCGGCTGGCGATGCCCTCCACGCCGGATTGCGTGATGGAGTTGGGCGCCAGCTTGCCCCAGTTCGAAGGCTTGCCGCCGCGTCCGGGTTCGGCGGCGACCGTGATGTAGGGATGCGGAAAGTGCAGTTTCCACGGGCCGCTGCGCACGGCGTGCAACGCCGTTCCGGAGTAGAAGAACATGGCCTCGTGCGTGCTCCGGGCGCCCGGCTCGCCG
>JBEIHL010000351.1:0-4750 GCA_040381375.1 Opitutaceae bacterium | reverse complement strand
CGTGTCGGCCTGCAGGAGGGTCGTCTCGGAGACCGGACCGTGAAACTGCTTCCACGCCACGAGCAGCGAGAGGGCGAGCGTTCCGACCAGTACCGCGGCCAGTCGCACCCAGCGGGCGCCGGCGCCGACTTCGAGCCAGTGGATGACTTCCTGGGCGCGCTTCATGGGCGCGGGGACGGGACGGCCGCTCCACTGACGTTGCGGGCGGACGGGGACGGCCGCGCTCCCGGGAGCAGCCTCACTTGTCGAGCACGTCGAGTTCGGGCCATTGGGCGACTTTGCGGTGCAGCGTCCGACGGCTCACGCCCATCAGCTCCGCGGCCTTGGTCCGATTGCCCCGCGCCTTGAGCAGGGCTTCGCGCAGCAGGCGCTTTTCGTTTTCCTCGACGGACAGCGATCCGCCGGTTGACGGCGCGGCGGTCGGCGCGCCCGGGGCCGACGCCGAGGAAGTCCCCGGGGCAGGCAATGCGAGCGTTGCACTGCGAAACTTGGGCTCGAGCTCGTACTCGGTCAGGCTGCCGCCGCGGCGCAGCACCACTGCATTTTCGCAAAAGTTGCGCAGCTCGCGAATATTTCCCGGCCAGGCATACGCCTGCAGCGTCCTGAGGGCGCCGGGTTCGACGGTCAGCGGCGGCACCCCGTTCTCCTCCGAAAATACCCGGATGAAATGAGCGAGCAGAACGGGCACATCCTCGGCCCGGTCACGCAGCGGGGGCATCTCGAGCCGGACCACATTGAGCCGGAAGAAGAGATCCTCGCGGAATTTTCCATCGCGCACCATCTGTTCGAGGTTGCGGTTCGTCGCCGCCACCAGGCGCACGTCGAGCTCGATCGGTTTCGAACCGCCGACGCGTTCGATCGCCTTGGTCTCCAGAAAGCGCAGCAGCTTGACCTGCGTCGACTGTGAGATCTCGCCGATCTCGTCGAGAAAGAGCGTGCCGGTGTCGGCCGACTCGAATCGACCGATCCGTCGCTCCGTGGCGCCGGTGAACGATCCGCGCTCGTGGCCGAAGAGTTCGCTCTCGAGCAGATTGTCGGAAAGCGCGGCGCAATGCACCGCGACAAAGGGTCCGCGCGACCGGGGGCTCGATTGGTGAATGGCCTGCGCGATCAGCTCCTTGCCGGTGCCTGATTCACCCTCGATCAGGATGGTGGCGCGCGACGCCGCGACGAGTTTCATCTTATCGATGACGGCCTTCAGTCTCGTTGAAGCGCCGATGATGCCCTCGATGCGGAATTTCTCGTCGAGCCGCTCGTGCAGGTGTTGGACCTCGACCTCGAGCGTCTTCGTCTTCAGCGCCCGCTGCATGAGGACCTCGAGCCGCTCGATGTTCACGGGCTTGGTGAGGAAATCCACCGCGCCCCGCTTCATCGCCTCCACGGCCGTCTCGATATTGCCGTAGGCGGTCATCATCAGGACCGCGGGCCGGTTCGTGAGTGCGAGGGCCTTGTCGATGACCTTGAGTCCGGATTTGCCGGGCATGCGCAGGTCGGTGAGCACGATGTCGAACGGCTGCGCGTCGAGCAGGTTGAAGGCCTCGTCGGCGGTTGAAGCCACCGACACATCGTAGTTCTCCGCCAGGGCCTGCTGCAGCCCCTCGCGGGTGTGTTTCTCATCATCGACGATGAGCACGCTCGGCACCATGCGCTTATGAATCGCGCCAGCCGAGCCCCGGTCAACGGGAAATCTCATTCCCAGCGGCTTCGCCACCTCTCTCGTTTCCTAATGGTGCTCGGGACAGGACTCGAACCTGCACGCCTTGCGGCACATGCACCTCAAACATGTGTGTCTACCAATTCCACCACCCGAGCAGTTGGAAAAGAGGAAGGCGGACTAAGAGAGATCCCCCAGGGGTTGTCCAGCCCTGAAATGGACGCCGGCGGAAATCGCTTTTCGTCGATTCGATCGGGCCTGATTTACCTCTGGCGCTGACGCTCCAAAAGCCCCCGGGCAAGTTCGGCGGCGAAGAAAGGTCCGCGATAAATCATGCCGGTGTAAACCTGCACCAGCGTCGCGCCCGCATCGAGTTTCTCCGCCGCGCTCTCGACATCGACGATGCCGCCCACGCCGATGATCGGCACCCGGCCGGCGGTCGCGCGCGCGACATAACCCACGATCTCCGTCGAACGCCGGGTCAGCGGCGCCCCGCTCAGCCCGCCCGCTTCATTGACCGTCGCGAACGGACCGGGCCGCGCGAGCGTGGTATTGGTCGCGATGATGCCGTCGAGGCGGTACTCTGCGATGACGCCCAGCACCGCGTCGATCTGCGGCCAGGTGAGATCGGGGGCGATTTTGAGCAGGATCGGCACGGGACGCTTACCGGGTAGCGCGGCCCGGTTGCGGTTGGCGCCGGTGATGGCGGAGAGCAGTTCGCGCAGACGGGACTCGTCCTGAAGCTGACGCAGGTTCGGCGTGTTCGGGCTCGATACGTTCAGCACGAGATAGTCCGCGTGATCGGCGAGACGGGAAAAACTCAGCAGGTAGTCCGCGGCGGCCTGTTCGATCTCGGCGACCTTCGACTTGCCGAGGTTCACCCCCAGGGGAATGCGTCGTTTTCCCGGCGGAACCTGCCGCGCCAGTCGCGCGGCAACGGCTTCCGAGCCCTCATTGTTGAAACCCATCCGGTTGATCACCGCTTCCTCCGCGGGATAGCGAAACATCCGCGGTTTCGAATTTCCCGGCTGAGCCAGCGCGGTGACCGTGCCGATTTCGACGTGCCCGAATCCGAGGGCGGCTGCCGCCGGCCAAGCGCGCGCATTTTTGTCGAAACCCGCCGCCAGACCGACCGCGTTGGGAAACTGCAGGCCGAACGCCTGGACCGGCCGCGCCCGGCAGGTTCCGCGGCGCGTCCACCACTCCAGCGCCTGGCGCACCGGTGCCACCGCACCCAGCCACGCCATGGCTTCGACGCCGATTTCATGCGCCGCTTCTGAGTCTCGACCGAACAAGGCGGGCCGGAACAGCGTTTCGTAATACTTTCCCATGTTACACGACCGTGAAATTTCGGAACTAAATTGGCAAGCGTCGCGCACCGCCGAAGCTGCGAGAATAGAGCATTTTCCGCTCGGAAAGCGTTGCAATGCGCTCCGCCGCCAGACCATTGCTTTTGTGCTTGTTTTTTAAACCTCCCCTCGCACGCTGCGCGAAAATTCGATCCGACTTTCCATGGCCAAAGCTACCTCCACTCTCGACTGGGCAGTTGTTCGTCTCGGCGACGATCACAATTGGTGGGTCGCCGAAACCAGCGATCCCGTCCGGTGGGATGTCGACGGCCTGAGCATCGTCGATCCGCGTCAACTGCAACACCTCATCGAGCTCGTCGATCCGCTGCGCGACTACGGTTTCGACCAGGACATTTTCGAGGGCGCGTTCATCCTGTTCCGCATCGACAAGGATCTCGGCAGTGGCAAGGTGCGCGTGACGCGCGTGAAAGAGTCGCTCTTCGAGTCGGAGGAGAAACTATTCTGCCTGCCGGACATCCTGGACGAGGAGAACGGGCCCTACGCTGATCTCCTTGATCATCTCACCCGTTGCCGGGTGAAAATGCTGAACGATCTCTTCAACTTTGAATCCAAGCTTTCCGTCGACGAGGTCGAGGACGAGATTCGCGAGGACCAGAACAGCAATTTCATTCAGGGCAAAGCAGTGCACACCTTCGAGGAACTGACCTCGATTCTCGACTACATGCCCGCGGGCTACGACGCCGACGAGGAAGCGCCCGCGAAGGACGTCGAGGACGAAGGTGACGACGACCTGCCCGAGCTCGATGAGGAGGAGGAGCAAAAGCTGAAGAACGACGAATCCCTCAAGTGGGACGAAGATGAAGTGGCCGCCGAAGGCGAAGAGGAAGGCGCCAAGAAAAAGGGCGAAGGCAAAGCCGACGACGACGACGCGGATGATGACGACGACGAGAAGGACGACGACGACAAGGATGAGGATGAGGACGACGAGGAAGAGGACGAGAAGCCAAAGAAGAAGACCAAGGGTAAGCGCTGAGCGCACCTTACCTCTCCGTCGCTAAAAAGAAGGCAGCCCGATCGGCTGCCTTTTTTTGTGCGTCCATCACGCGCCCATCACGACGTTGCCTTTTCGAACGGTTCGGCCCTCGTAGCTCCAACATGGATCCCCTTCGTCGCCTCCGGCTGGTCGGCATCGCGCTCCTGACGGGGTGCCTCGTCGCCGGCTGCGCCACCGAAGCGATCACGCCCGCCAATCCGCAGATCCCGGTCCCGGCATCGACGGCGCAGCTCCGTCCCGGCGACTCGTTGAACGTCGCCCTGCAAGGCGTGCCGGATGCGAGCACCAACAGCGTGCAGATCGATGAACAGGGCCTGATCAGTCTACCCTTTATCGGCCAGGTGACGGCCGCCGGCCTGAGCACCGCGGAACTGTCCCAGCGAATCCGCGAAACCTATGTCGCCAAGCGGATCTATACCACGGTGGACGTTTCCGTCAGCGTCACGGAACGCTTCGTCTACGTCGGCGGTGAGGTGCAGCGGCCCGGCCGGATCATCTGGACGCCTGACCTCACCGTCGCGAAGGCAATCCAGTCCGCCGGCGGATTCACCCTCTATGCGAAGGAGACGGCCGTCAGCCTGGTCCGGGAAGAGAACGCCTACCCCATCGACGTGAAACTCGCGCAGCGGAATCCCGCGCAGGATCCGCGCCTCATGCCCGGCGACTCGCTGCAGGTGCCGCGGTCGCCGTTCTGAGGGAAGGCCCCCCTGGGAGGGGGGGGGCGGCGCCGCG
>JBEIHL010000350.1:0-4751 GCA_040381375.1 Opitutaceae bacterium | reverse complement strand
GAGACCGGCGCAGCGCTCGCCGCCCACGCGTGGATTGACGGGCTTTGCTTCACCGGCAGCAGCGGAGCCGGGCAGCGGCTGGCAGAACTCTTTTCCCAAACGCCGGGACGAATGCTCGCGCTCGAGTTGGGGGGCAACAATCCGTTGGTCGTGTGGTCCGTGCGCGACCGGGCCGCCGCGGCCCGGCTGGTGGTCGAGTCGGCTTACATCACCGCCGGCCAGCGTTGCACCTGTGCGCGACGCCTGATCGTGCCAGCTGGCCACGAGGGCGACGCCCTGTTGGAGGAGGTGGTGCGCCTGATCGCGCGCCTCCGGATCGGTCACTTCACGGCGGAGCCGGAACCGTTCATGGGCCCCGTCATCTCCCCGGAGGCGGCCGCAAGCCTCGTCGCCACCCAGGTGCGCTTGGGGGCGGCGGGCGCGCGCGTGCTCGTCCCGCTCCGCCACCTGCGCGCCGGCACGGGCCTGGTTTCGCCGGGGCTCATCGATGTGACGCCGGTGGGCGCGCGGCCCGACACCGAGTGCTTCGGACCGCTGCTGCAGGTCATCCGCGTGTCCGACTTCGACGCGGCGCTGCACGAGGCGAACGCCACGCGTTTCGGACTGGCCGCCGGGCTGCTGAGCGACGAAGCGGCGCGGTATCAACAATTCCGTGACGTAATCCGCGCCGGCATCGTGAACTGGAACCAGCCGCTCACCGGCGCGAGCAGCGCCGCGCCCTTCGGCGGCATCGGGGCGAGCGGCAACCACCGGCCGAGCGGATTCTTCGCCGCCGACTACTGCGCGTTTCCCGTCGCCAGCATCGAAACGGCCGCGCTGTCACCGGACCTCCCTTTCCCGCCCGGCATCAACCCCTGACGCCGTCCCCCGCGCGGCTCGCGAATATGCTTCCCTACTCGCCGGCCAAGCTCCTCCCGCGCGTCTCCATCCATGTCCTCCGCAGTTGAAGTCAATTTTGACGGACTCGTCGGCCCGACTCACAACTACGCCGGCCTCTCGTCCGGCAACCTCGCCTCGATGTCGCATCGCGGCGCGCGCTCCAACCCGCGCGCCGCCGCACTCCAAGGACTGGCCAAGATGAAGTTGCTCGCTGACCTCGGGGTGCCCCAGGCCGTGCTGCCACCGCACGAACGGCCATCGCTGGCGGCGCTGCGGGCATTCGGCTTCACCGGTCGCGAACCCGACGTCCTGCGCGCGGCGGCGCGTGATGCGCCCGCGCTGCTCGCCGCCTGCGCCTCTGCGTCCGGCATGTGGGTGGCGAACGCCGCCACGGTGTCGCCCTCGGCCGACACGCCCGACGGCCGCGTCCATTTCACCCCGGCAAATCTCGCGAGCAAGTTTCACCGCGCGATCGAGCCGGCGCAGACCGCGCGCACGCTGCGGGCGATCTTCCGCGACGCCGCCCACTTTGTGGTGCACGATCCAGTTCCTCCCGGGGGCGGATGCGGGGACGAGGGAGCGGCCAACCATACGCGCCTGGCCGCGGCACACGGTGCCCGTGGGTTGCACTTGTACGTTTACGGCCACCGTGCGTTCTCCGCCGCTCGGGCGACGGCCCGGCCGCAGCGGTTCGCGTCCCGCCAGGCGTTCGAGGCGTCCGCGGCGATTGCCCGGGCCCACGGCCTGGCACCGTCCCAGGTGGTCTTCGCGCAACAGCACCCCGTGGCCATCGACGCCGGCGTGTTTCACAACGATGTCATCGCCGTCGGAAACGAGCACGTGCTGGTTTATCATGAGAACGCATTCGTCGGCGGTCGCAGCGTGATCGCGGCGCTGCGCCGACAGTACGAGGTCCTCCATCCGGGCCTGACGCTGTCCGCCGTGAAGGTTCCGGCGCGGCAGGTGCCGCTTGCCCGGGCCGTGGGCTCCTACCTTTTCAACAGCCAGCTCGTCACGGCGGGCAACGGCGGCATGGTGCTGGTTGCACCGGCGGACTGCCAGGAGGACCGGAGGGTCATGACGTTTCTCGAAGACTTGGTGACGCGACCGGCGGGCCCGGTCCGGGCGGTGCGATTCGTCGATCTGCGCGAATCGATGCGCAATGGCGGCGGACCCGCGTGCCTGCGGTTGCGGGTGGTGCTGACGTCCGCGGAACTCAGCGCGCTGCCGCCGAACGTTCTCCTTACCCCCGCACGCTACGAGATCCTCGTTGCGTGGGTGAAGCGGCACTACCGCGAGCGGCTGGAGTTCGCCGATCTGGCCGACCCGGCACTCCTGGAGGAAAGCCGGCGTGCGCTCGACCGGCTGACGTCGTTGCTGGGACTGGGCCCGATCTACGATTTTCAGCACTGACCGGCACAGCGTTACCCGACCCGAAGATGGATTGCCTCGCCGCGCCGCTCCCCGCAATCACAGGCGCTGCGTGTTGTACCTTCTGCTCAAGTCGCTTGGCTGGCTGACCGCCCACACCCCGGAGTGGGCGTTGCGGGCTTTCGTGGTCGTCGCGGGAGATTTCATCTTCTACGTGCTGCCGCGGCGCCGGCGGCTGAGCCTGTCCAATCTGCATCACGCCTTTCCGGAACGACCCGAAGCCTGGCGTCGGGCGATTGGACGCGAGAGCTGCCGGCGACTGATCGAAACCGGGCTGCTGTCACTCGCCACGCCTTACCTCGGGGAAACGCGCTACCGACGGATCATCGCGGCCGCGCCTGAACTGGTCGCGGCGCATCAGGTCCACCATGCCGATCCCGCGGCCACGTTGATCTGCTCGCCCCACCTGGCGTATTGGGAAGCACAGACCGCGATGGCGCTCGTCGTGCCGGGGCCATTCCCGGAATTCGGCACGATCTTCAGACCGCTGGACAACCCGGCGGCCGATGCCCTGGTGAAAGCCTCCCGCGAGCGGCACGGCATCAAGCTGCTTTCCCGCAAGGAGGGATTTGCGGAGGCGCTGAAGATTCTGCGTCGGCGCGGTTTCGTCGGCATCCTCTTCGACCAGAACGCAGGGCTGCAGGGTGCGCTGACGACGCTGTTCGATCGCGTGTGCTCCACCACCGAGCTGCCCGGACTGATGGCGGAAAAATTCAACGCGCGCGTCTACGGCATCTTTCCGCGGCGCCTCGGTTTCTGGCGGGTCGAGATCGGGGTGCAGCGGATTGAGCACGATGGCTCGAGCGCGGCGGTGACGCTCGGCCTCAATCGCTGGCTCGAGACGCTCCTGCGGAGTGACGACAACCTTTGCGCGTCGTGGCTGTGGGCGCACGACCGCTGGCGGAACCAGGACATGCCGTCGCGCCGGCTGCGGCTCGAAGCCAAACGCAGCCTGCTGGCCGCCGACCTCGTCGCGCGCGGCCTATCGTCGCCACCCCGGCGCACCAGAATCTGGATACGGCTGCCCAACTGGCTCGGCGACGTCGTCATGGCGCTCCCGCTGCTCCGCGCGATCCGTGTCTCCCGCCCCGACGCCGAGATCACCCTCGTCGCCGCGAAGCCGTTTCTGCCCTTGCTCGAATCCTGGGCCGTCGCCGACCGGCTGCACGCACTGCCGCCGCGCGGAGCGGGCTACTCCCGGCACTTTCGCGCGCTGCGGCACGAGCATCCCGACGTCTGGCTGCTATTCACGAATTCCCTGCGCGGCGACCTGGAGGCGCGGCTCACCGGCTGTCGCCAGCGTTTCGGCTTGGTGCGACCCGGCAAGCCGCGGCCGTTCCTTTCCCATGCGTGGCGGGTGCCGGCCGACTACGACGAGCGCACGCACCATCAACTGGAACTTTGGGAGACGTTTCTCCGGCATTTTGGGCTGAAGGCGGATCCGGATCGCTCGCCTTTGGCGGCCGGAACTTCATCCGCGGGCAACGCCTCCGCGCGCATCGGCCTGATCTGCGGCTCCGAAAACACGCCCGCGAAACGCTGGCCCGTGGCGCACTGGCGCGCGTTGATCGAGGCCCTGCCCGACCGCACGTTCGCGCTGTTCGGCACGGCGAAAGACACGGCGATTACCCGGGAGGTCGCGGCCGGGTTTGCCTCCGGCCGCGTGGTTGATCTCGCGGGGAAGACCGACCTGCCCGGCTTCGCCCGGGAACTGCTCGCCTGCGAACTGCTCGTCACCAACGACACCGGCGGCATGCACTTGGCGAACGCGCTCGGCGTTCCGTTGATCGGGCTGTTCGGCCCGACGAATCCAATCCGGACCGGACCGGTTTTTGCCGCTCCCGTGCGCCTCCTGCAGGCCCCCGGCTCGGCGCCCACGGGCGGGGGGAAGCTCACGGACCTTTCACCCGAAACCGTCGTCGCGGCCTTGCGTGCGATGAGGCCGGCCGCACAGTCGTAAACGCCCTCAAACGTGTCGCTTCTTTCCGTCACCGACCTTCGCACCAGTTTTCACACCCGCAACGGCGTCTATCGTGCAGTCGACGGCGTCAGTTTTTCCCTCAACCGGGGCGAGACCCTGGGCATCGTGGGTGAATCGGGCTCCGGCAAATCGGTGACCTGTTATTCGATCATGGGCCTGATCCCGCAGCCGCCCGGCCGGATCGAGAGCGGCAGCGCGATCTTCGACGGCGTG
Source organism: Opitutaceae bacterium (assembly GCA_040381375.1). Lineage (GTDB taxonomy): Bacteria > Verrucomicrobiota > Verrucomicrobiia > Opitutales > Opitutaceae > ER46. Next base: position 247 of record JBEIHL010000350.1, on the reverse strand, counting down.
GATCTGCTGCGTTGCACGCCGGCCCAGTCGCGCGCGATCCGGGGCAAGCGGGTGGCTATGATTTTCCAGGATCCGATGACGTCGCTGAATCCGTACCTGCGCGTGTCGGATCAACTGATCGAGCCACTCCTGATCCACGAGAAGATCTCCAAAGCCGACGCCCGGAAGCGCGGGCTGGAGATGCTCGAGGCAGTCGGCATCAACGACGCCGAGCGGCGGATGAACCTCTACCCGCATGAATTTTCCG
>JBEIHL010000349.1:0-4757 GCA_040381375.1 Opitutaceae bacterium | reverse complement strand
GCTACAGTTTCCCTGTTTCTGCTTTTTCTTGCTCCCTGCTCCCTGCTCCCTGCTCCGGGGCGCGCCGCAGACGCGGCTCCGCCCGCCGCGGCCAACCCGCCGGCGGCACCCGCGGCAACTGCGCCCGCCGCGGCGCCCGCTCCCGAACCGTCGCCGCTGGTCAAGATCGTCAGCCGGCTGGCGGGCGCCGAGACGCGCACCGCCCGCGATTGGGCCGAACTCGGCCGTGAGACTGTGACCTGGGGTTCGCGCCTGCAGTCCGAACAACAGCCGGTGTCCGAAGGCCCGGTGCGTGACGCGCTCACCGCGGTCGACCTCGGGATGAAACTCGACGCCAAGGCGGCCGACTGGAAAAAGCTGCGCGAGGAACTCGAAGCGCTGCTGCAGAAGCCCGACGAGGACAAGCAGGACAAACAGGACAAGCAGGATCAGCAGAATCAGGACGACCAGAAACAGGACCAGCAAAAGCAGGATCAGGAGAAGAAGTCCGACCAGCAGAAGAAGCAGGACCAGCAGGACCAGCAGAAGTCCAAGTCTGACCAGAAGGACTCTTCGCAGCAGGAACAACAGCCGCAGGACGCCCAGCCGCCCGAACCGAAGCCGCAGGGCGAGTCGGCGTTTGGCGACATGAACAAGAAGGACGAACCGCCGCCACCACCGCCGCCGGAGAACACCCAGAAGGTCGGTGGCGCCCCGGAAAAAAAGGACGAGCCGCCACCGCAGGTCGACCCGTCGCTCGCTCTGCCCATGCAGAAGCTCGAACAACTGCGGAACCAGGATTCTCCCGCGCAACTTTTTCAGCTCATGGAAGGTGAAAAGAAGCCCACCAAGAAAACCGGCAAAGACTGGTAACGCCATGCGTCTCACGCGTCTCTTTTTTCTCCCGCTCCTGCTCCTCGTGCTCGCCCCGGTCGTCCGCGGCCAATCGGTCCGCTGGGAGCCCGCCGACGGCGGCATGCCCAACACGATCATCCTCATCTACGAGAATTGCGAACCCGACGGGCAGCCGGAGCTGCCGGTCATCAACGGGGTCACGTTCACGTTTCAAGGCCGGTCCGAGAGCTCGCAGTCGACGTTCGGCCCCGGCGGTTTCACCACGACCCGCTCGATCGCCCTCTCGTATACCGTGCGGGGCCGGCAGGGAGTGGCGGTGCAGATTCCCACCTTCAGCGTCAAGACCACCAAGGGTCCGCAACGCGTCCCGGCCTTCAACGTCGCCACGCCCGCTCCTCCCCTCGAATCCGTCGCCGGCGCCCGCCTGCTGCTCGAACGCAACAGCGTCTGGGCCGGCGAGGTCTTCGCGCTGAACTACGAATTGTCCGCCGCGCGTCGCACCAACCCGCAGATCTCGCCGACCTTCGACTGGAACGCCGCGCCGCTCGTCGCCGAGGACTGGTCGAAGCCGGAAGTCACCGAGGCCGTGGTCAGCGGCGACCGCCGCGTCAACGTGCTCTTCCGCTCGCGCGCCGTCGCCAAGACGCCCAACAGGATCAAGCTCGAGGCGGCCAATCACCTGCTGAGCATCCAAACCGGCACGATCGGATTCGGCATCATCTCGCAGCCGCGCATGGAGCAGGTTTCCGTGACGTCCGACCAGCCCACGCTCGAAGTCCGGGCCCTGCCCGCGGCGCCGCCCGGATTCAGCGGCGCAGTCGGACAGTTCAAGCTCACGTCGAAGGTGGTGCCGGAAAAGGCCGCGGTCGGCGAACCGGTGACCTGGACGCTCGAGCTCAGCGGCACCGGCAACTGGCCCGACGTCGCCGGCCTGCCGGCCCGTGAAGTTTCGAATGATTTTCAGGTCGTGCAGCCCAAGGCGAAACGCACGCCGGCCGAGGGCAAGCTGTTCGACGTGACGCTCGCGGAGGATGTCGTGCTCGTGCCGTCCAAGCCGGGCAACTACACGCTTGGCGCGGTCAACTTCATCTACTTCGAGCCGAAGAGCGGCACCTACAGGACGATCACGGCCCCGCGCTCGAACCTCGCGATCACCGCGCCCACCGCGCCGCAGTTCATCGTGCCAGGGACGCCACAGGCGGCAGGGGATCCGGGAACAGGGAGCAAGGAGCAGGAACCGGCCGTACGGCGGCCACCCACCGTGCCGGCTCCACCGGCCGGCATCCCGCGCGACCCGCTGCCCGGTTCAGGCGAGGCGCGCGTGCCCGTTTCCTCCTCGTGGTTGCTGGGCCTGCTCCTTGCTCCCTGCGCCCTGCTCCTCTGTTTATGGGCCTGGCTTGCCCTGCGTCAGGCGCGGCAAACGGATCCCGTCCGACCGCGCCGCGAGGCCCGGGACCGCCTTACCGCCACGCTCGCGAGGCTTGCGACCGCCAGCGGCCCGGAGCGCACGGCGTTGCTGCAGGCCTGGCAGCGCGATGTGGCGGCGTTGTGGCAGATCGCACACGCCGCGCCGCCCTCCAGCGCGTTTGCCGGCGAAGTGCCCTTGCCCCGCTCGTCGTCGACACGGGGGGAAAACAATTCGCCGACCCCGGATGTGACGTGGGCGACGCTGTGGCGTGAGTCCGAGGGCGCACTCTACAGCGCGCAGGGCGCGCTACCGGCCGACTGGGTCACCCGCGCCCGCGCGGCAATCGCTGCGGTGCGGCTGCCCGGCTTCAAGGCCCTCCGCCTCTTTCTGCCGCAGAACCTGATGCCGTTCGCCGCCGCCTTGGCGGCCTTGGCGCTGGTGGCGGTCACGGCGCTCGAAGCGGCCCAACCCGACGCACTCTCGGCTTATCGCAAATCGGATTTCGCCGCCGCCGAAAAGGGTTGGCGGGCGGCGATCGCGCAGACGCCGACCAATTGGATCGCACGACACAACTTGTCCCTGGCGCTGGCTCAACAAGACCGGGCGGGCGAAGCGGCGGCGCAGGCGACCGCCGCCTTCGTGCAGAAACCGGACGACCCGGCGGTGCGCTGGCATTTCGCGCTGGCCGCGGAAAAATCCGGCGCCGCGCCGGCTCCGCTCAACGCCTTCCTCGCGCCCGGGCCACGTCAAAGTCTGGCGCGCTTCACCTCGGCCGGCAACTGGCAGTTGGTATCGATCGCGGCCGCTTGGAGCGGGATCGCCGCGCTGGGCTGGTTGCTTTTCAGCGCCTACCAGGGCCGGTACACGCGCGGACGGCAGCGGATCGTGCTCGGACTCGCCCTAAGCTGTCTCTTTGCCGGCAGTGCGGCGCTGGCCGGCGTGCGCACGTACGGTCTCGCGGCTCGCGCGGAATCCGTGGTCGTGGCCCGCCCGACGGTGCTGCGTTCCATTCCGACCGAAGCCGACACCGCGCAGAAGACGACCCCGCTCGCCGTCGGTTCGCTCGCCCTCAGCCAACGCACCTTCCTGGGCTGGACCCAGCTCGCGTTTGAAAACGGCCAGACCGGCTGGGTGCGGAAGGACGAGATCGTGCCGCTATGGAAGTGAAGCGCGGCGTGATCTCGCTCCACGGTGTGGGAGCGGCTTTCCGCCGCGACGGAACGGTCGACGGGACGATCAGTCGCGGCGTGAAGCCGCTCCTACAATGGTAGGACTCCCGTCTTCCGCACCATCCGCGCCATCGACTCCTCCGGATTGAGCGCGGTCACACGGGCGAGCTCCACCCACGCGAGATCCTTGGATTCGGAAGAGCACGTCAACGGCTCACGCGGATCGGCTTCGAGCAAGAAGCGCAGATCGAAGTGAAAATGTTCCGGATCCGCCTGACGCGGCGGAATCAAGTGGCGGTCGAGATCGAAGACTTCGGTCGCGAGCACACGGAGGCCGGTGAGGCCACTTTCCTCCTGGCCTTCCCGCAGTGCCACGCCGAGGAGATCTGGATCACCGTCCGCGTGGCCGCCAAGCTGCAGCCACTTGTCGAGCTTGCGGTGATGCGTCAGGAGCACGCGGCTGCGATCGGGGCTGACGATCCACGCGGAACCAGTCAGGTGTCCGGGCCCGCACGTGCGGAGGAGGCAGTCCGGCTGCGCGGTCACGAACGCGAGCGTGGCCGCGGTCATCGCGGACTCATGATCGTCCACCGCCCGCGGAGCGTGGGCCCGCAGCAGCGACAAGACCCGGGTGCGGTGCATGCGTCAGCGGGTCTCGAACCACTTCGACTCCGGCTTCGCGGCCGCGGCGTGTTCGATCGCCGAGAAGAGGCCGGGCACATCCGGGGCGGACCGGAACAGGTCGAGGTTGGACGCCTTGAAAAAACGGTCGTCGAGCATGCGTTGGAAGAGCTGCAGCAGCGGATCGTAGAAACCGTCCTGGTTGAGGAACACGCAGGGCTTCTTCACGACGTCGAGCTGGCGCAGGGTCAGGATCTCCAGGATCTCTTCGAGCGTGCCCCAGCCACCCGGCAGCGCGACGAAGGCGTCCGCCCGGGTTTCCATGAGCAGCTTGCGTTCGCGCATCGTGATCACGGTCACCAGTTCGTCGGCTTCGTCGTAGGCGAGTTCGCGCGCCTTCATGAATTCGGGGATCACGCCGACCACGTGGCCGCCTTCCTGTTTCACGGCGCGGGCGATCGCTCCCATCATGCCGGTCTTGCCGCCGCCATAGACGAGGCCCCAGCCCCGCCGCACCAATTCGGTGCCGAGTTCCGCCGCGGCGGCGTAGTACTTGGGATCGAGGCGGTCGCTGGAGGCGCAGTAGACGCAAAGCAGTTTGCGCATGAAGGTGAGTTGAGAGCTGAGAGTTGAACGCGCAGAGTTCAAGCGCCGATCGCCTGGGACAGGAAACCGCTGATTTTCGCTCATGATCGCTGATTCAATCTGTGCGGTCCGGACGCTGG
>JBEIHL010000348.1:0-4773 GCA_040381375.1 Opitutaceae bacterium | reverse complement strand
TCCCTACCCCCACGGTCCCAACCCTTACATCGACGCGGTCGAACGCAACGTGGCAGAGATCCGGCGGCGGACGACAGCGGCCCAACCCACGATCGTGGCGAAATAGCGGTCGTCCACCCGCTCCGGCCCGGGCTCGATTCGGCGCATGTTGGCCACCATCGCGTCCGCGGCACTCCAGGGAATCGACGCCGAGACGGTTCACGTCGAGGTCAACACCGGTGAGGTCGGCGACCCCAAGCTCATCCTCGTCGGCCTGCCCGATGCGGCGGTCAAGGAATCCGACGACCGCGTCTTTTCCGCCCTGAGCAACAGCGGTTTCGCGCTGCCGCGCACGCGGACCACCATCAATCTCGCCCCTGGGAATCTGCGCAAGGAAGGTCCGTTTTACGATCTGCCGATCGCGCTGGGCATCCTCGCCGCCACCAAACAGCTCGCGGCCGATCATCTGGGCGAATGGCTGATCGCCGGCGAACTGAGCCTCTCGGGTGCAACCCGTCCGGTCCGCGGCGCTCTCGCGATGGCCCGACTCGCCCGCAGCCAGCACCGGCGCGGCCTGCTGCTCCCCGGAGTCTCCGCCGAGGAGGCCGCCCTCGTCGAGGGCATCCCCGTCTATCGGATCGACTCACTCGACCGGGCCGTACGCTTCCTGAAAGGGGAAATTCACCTCGCGCCGCTGCCTGCCGGTCGCCGTCCGGCCGCGCCAACGGCGACCTCGTCCGACGCCAACCCGGCCGCGGACTTCAGCGAAATCAAAGGCCAGCACGCGTTGCGCCGCGCGATCGAGGTGGCCGTGGCTGGAGGCCACAATCTCCTGATGATCGGACCGCCCGGCTCGGGAAAATCGATGGTCGCGAAACGCATCCCCTCGATCATGCCGACGCCGACCCTGGATGAATATCTCGAGGTCCTCAGCATTCACTCGGCCGCGGGCCGCACGCTTTCCGGCGAGATGAACTGGGACTCGCGTCCGTTTCGCTCCCCTCATCACACCGTGTCCGATGTCGCGCTCCTCGGCGGCGGCAGCATTCCCGGGCCGGGAGAAATCTCGCTCGCCCACCACGGTGTCCTGTTCCTCGACGAATTGCCGGAATTCAAACGCTCTGCCCTTGAGGTCCTGCGTCAGCCCCTGGAAGACGGTGAAGTCTCGATTTCCCGCAGCGCCGGCAAGATCACCCTGCCCTGCGCTTTCATGCTCGTCGCGGCGATGAACCCGTGCCCGTGCGGCTATCTCGGCGACACGCGACACGAGTGCCGTTGCTCGCCCACCCAGATTCAGCGCTACCGCGCCCGCATCAGCGGCCCGCTGCTGGACCGGATCGACCTGCAAATCGAGGCGCCCGCCCTCTCCCTCGCGGAACTGCGCACCACCCAGCCCGGCGAAACCTCCGCGGTCATCCGGGAGCGCGTCAACGCCGCCCGTCAACGCGAACTCGCCCGGCTGCGCGGCACGCGCGTCACCGCCAACGCCCGGATGACGCACGCCCAGATCCGACGTCACTGCGCCGTCGATCCCACGCTCGGCGATCTGCTCCAGCACGCCATGGAACAGCTCTCACTCTCCGCCCGCGCGTACGACCGCATCCTGAAAGTCGCGCGGACCATCGCCGACCTCGCCGGCGCCGAGCAGATCGAATCGAACCACCTGCTCGAAGCCATACAGTACCGGAGCCTCGATCGGACGGTGTTCTATTGAGCCGGCAGGGCCGGATCGGCCTAAAGCCTGGTCGGCAAGTGACGATAAGCGAAGGTAGCGTCAATTGCCCCCACATGAAAAATCGAGGTTCCGTTTTCGTCGCCAAGACCCACCTGCAACGGCGGTTGATGTGGCTGATCTTCCTGTCCATGTCGGTTCCCTGCCTCCTGCTCGGCGGAGCGGTGGCGTTACAAGGGCCCTTGGAGTTCCTCTCGGGAAACATCTCCAGCGATACCCGGGATGAACTGATGCTGGGACTCACGGTCCTCACTCCCGTCCTGCTCAGCGCGGTGATCGCGTGGGCGTATGTTCAGACCAATCGGATCGTCGGCCCCGTGGAACGGATGATCAAAGCCCTCGACGCCCGGATCGACGGCACGGCGACGGGCTCCGTCGTGGTGCGAAAGAACGACGCACTGGAACCACTCGCGGACCGGATCAATGTGATCGTCAGCAGGTAGGAAAGCCTGAAAACGAAGGAAGGCTCGCCGCGCTCGAATCGATCCGACCTCGTCGAGGCCGCCGTTGTCGAACGCGCCTGAGGCCAAGGCCCGACTTCGGACCGTCGCCCAGACGCCACGACTGTTCTCGAGATCAATCAGCGCGGATCTCCAGATTTCGGAACTGCCCGAGATCGTCGAAAGAACCGAGTCCGATCCAGCCGTGCGCCAGGGTCTTATCCTCCGCGGTAAGGATGGCCTGGGGCATGTCGTCGAAATAAACGGCGATCTTTCCGGCGCGGGCGTCGTGCACCACTTTCAACCGATGCCAGACGCCGGGCTGCCACGGGGTGCCTGCGGTTCGCGTCGCGGTGATGGCGCGGCGGTCGGCGCGATCGACGACGTGCAACTGATGATGCACGCCATCCGCCTTCTCGCCGAGGTGCGCGTAATAGAAGCGCGTGTCGTCCTCGCGGCCGAAGGCAATGCACAGATCGTTGTTGCCGGCATCGAACTTCGTGAGCCGGGCCTCCACCGTCAGCGTAAATGATTTCCAGTCGGTGGTGGTGAGCCAGGCGAGATTGAAGGGACTGCGAACCTTAGGCTTGAAGTTCTGTTGCTGGTGCAACGTGAGCACGCTCACCCCACCCTCCTTGCTCCAGGTCCAAGCCGTGGAGTCTCCGAATTTCCACGCGTTGGGTGTATCCAGTGGGCGGACACGTTCCGCGGCGAATTGGGGCCCGGCGAGGAGACAGAACAGGAGGACGAATCGCATGCGACCACGACAGCGGCGCGCAGGGTGGCATGTCGAGAATTGAGATCACGCCATCGGGCAGGTCGGAGTTCTTCGCCGCCCTCGGCTACATCCCTCCCCGGCCCGCTTGAAAACCTGGCGGCTACCCTAGCCCTGAAACCATCAAGGGAGTTCCTTGGTCCGAATCCGCCGGTACTCCACCTCACCGCGATCCGCTTCGAGGCCGATCGGGCCGCTCGGCGGCACCTTCAGGCTGTCGGTGAGGAGTTCGCCGTTGCAGGTGCAACGCGCGACGCCGTCCTTCACCACGATCTCGATTTCATTCCAGTCCTGCGCCCGGTACTTCTTCAGGTTCTTGTAGGGCTCGGGTCCGGCGACCGGATAATCGCGCACCTGCAACTGCGGCTTGCGGATGAACACGCCACTGTCGGCGTTCACGCTCGCCCGAAATTCGAGTCGCAGCACGAAGTCGCGCGGAAACTCCCGAGTCGTCCAGAGCCGCTGGCCCTGCCGCGGCTCCTTCGGGAGGGAAACGAGCAGGCCGTCCCGGACCGTGAAACGGCCATCCGGCACCGTTGTCTTGCCGTCGAAGCGCTCGGTCGGCGAATAACTCCAGCCGGAGAGATCGCGACCGTTGAAGAGACTGGTGAAACCGGCTTCGAGTTTGAAGGCATCGGCCGCGCGGCCGAACACCGTTAGAACGAGGGCAAGGCCGCAAAGGACAGGCAGGCGCATGGGCATGGGGGTGGAGCGGCAGACTCGGGCGGCCGTCTGGCCGGGTCAATCCGCGGTGGCGTAAAGCCGCACCTAAAGCCGCGCACTGACTCCGGCCGCGCGCCACCGTCGCAGGGCGGCGCCGGTGAGCGAGCGCGGCGCGGCCTCGAGGTCCGCGCGCGAACCGGCGAAAATCAGCTCGCCTCCCTCCCGGCCACCGCCGGGACCGAGGTCTATGATCCAATCGGCGAGGTTGATCACGTCCAGATTGTGTTCAATCACGACCACCGTGTTGCCGGCGTCGCGCAGTTTGAACAGCAGGTCCATCAGTTTCTGGATGTCGGTCCAGTGCAGGCCGGTCGTGGGCTCGTCGAGGATGTAGAGCGTGGAACCCTGCTGACGCTTGCTCAGCTCGAGCGAGAGTTTGATGCGCTGCGCTTCGCCGCCGGAAAGCGTCGTCGCGGATTGCCCGAGCGTCAGGTAGCCGAGGCCGACGGCGTCGAGTGTCTCGAGTTTGTCGATCACGCGCGGGATATTCCGGAAGAGTTTGATCGCCTCGCGCACGGTAAGTTCGAGCACGTCGGCGATCGACTTCCCATGGAACATCACCTCGAGCGTCTCCCGGTTGAACCGCCGGCCGTCGCAGCTCGGGCAGGGCGCGTAGGCGTCGGGCATGAACTGCATGTCGAGCTTGATCACGCCGTCCCCCTGGCAGCGTTCGCAGCGTCCGCCGCGCACATTGAACGAAAACCGGCTCGCCTTGTAGCCCCGCACCTTGGCCAGCGGCACCTGCGCGTAGAGGTCGCGCAACAGCGGCAGCAGGTCGACGTAGCTCGCGGGATTCGAGCGCGGGCTGCGGCCGATCGGCTCCTGGTCGACCTGCACGAGCTTCTCGAAGAAATCCAGATTCTCAATGTGCCGGTGCGGCGCCGGAATCGATTTCGCGCCGTTGAGCTTCCGCGCCGCGTGCGCCGCGAGAATGTCCAGTACGAGTGTGCTTTTGCCGGAGCCGCTCACGCCCGTGACGCAGGTGAGCAGACCCACCGGAAACTTCGCGTCGATGCCGCGCAGGTTGTTGGCCCGCGCCTCGCGCACGGTGAGAAACGCGCCGTCGGGCGTCTTCGGTTTCGCCTCGCGCGTCACGGCCAGTTTTCGCGCCAGATAAGCGCCGG
>JBEIHL010000347.1:0-4781 GCA_040381375.1 Opitutaceae bacterium | reverse complement strand
CTCTCGTCTCTCCCGCCGCTACTCCCGCGCCGGCCACGCCCGCCGCCCCGGCTCCCGAAACCAAGAAGTAGTCGGTCCGATGCCGATTTGGGATCAGTTCGCGCCCGCCAATATCTGGCGGGCGTTTTTTATTATCACCCTCGCGCCCGCCCGGGGCGTTGCCGCCGCGCCGGCCGGGCCGCGGCCGGAACTCGCCCAAGTGGGCAAGCCCGACGCCAAGGAGGCCGCGCGACTGATCGAACAGTTTCGCCAGGCCGGCCTGCCAGGCGAGTACTACCTCGAGTTTGAGCTGCGACAGCTGCCGCGGCGGGGGAGCGCCGGCCCGACGCTCGCCGGCCGCTGGTGGGGGAGTCGCAACGATGAGGGCGCGGTCGTGCGGATCGAGCTGACCGATGTCACCGGCACCACCCACCGCGTCTTGCTCCAAAACGGCGCCAACGCTCGCGTGTGGCGGCTGGAACAAGGTCAGCCGGTCGAGATGGATGTTCAGGCATTGATGGCCCCGCTGGTTCCCGGCATCGAAATCTCGGCTTTCGACCTGCAGATGCCGTACCTTTACTGGCCCGGTGCCAGCGTCGAAAAAATCACGCGCGTGCTGGGCCGGCCCGCCTACGCTTTCATTTTTCCCGCCCCCGCGGCCTTCAAGGCGCAGTTCGCGGGCGTCGGCGCAGCCCGCGCGTATCTCGACACCCAGTTCAACGTCCCCACGCAGACCGAGGTGCTTGGCCCGACGGGTCAGGTGACAAAGTCACTCGCGTTGCTCAGCCTGCAGACCGTGAACCGCCAGACGCTGCCCAAGTCGGCGGATTACCGGAATGAAGTGACGCGCGACAAGACGCGTTTGCAGGTGACCGCCGTCGGGCTGAATTTGGATTTGCCGGACGTTCTTTTTCGTCCCGCCAACCTCGCTCAAACCGGCGTGATCCCGGATCCGGAACAGGTCGTCCGGATGGATCCATGAGCGGGCGGACGCGGCCCGAGGTCGTGGTGTTCGATCTCGACGGCACGCTGCTCGACAGCCTGCCGCTGGTGCTCGCGGCGATCTCCCATGCGGTGGAGCCGTTCGGAACGCGACCGACGATGGAGATCTTTGCCCGACTCGGCGGTCCGCCTGAGCGTTTTCTGCCGCCGATGATCGCGCATGCGCGGAACCTGCCGGTCGCACTCGAACGGCTGGGGGCATTCCATCGCGACAACGCGCACTTGATCCAGCCCTACGCGGGCGCGAAGGAGTTGCTGGCAACGATGCAGACAGCCGGAGTGCGCACCGCGCTCTGGACGGGGCGGGATCGCAGTTCCGCGGAATGGCTGCTGCAGTCGCACCGGCTTCAGGCCTGCTTCGCGACGATGGTCTGCGGCGACGATCTCGCGACGCATAAACCGGATCCGGCCGGACTGCGGGAAATACTGCGCCGGCTCGACGTTCCGGCCGAGCGCACGCTCTTCGTCGGTGACGCCGACGTGGACGTGCTGGGCGGTTCGGATTGCGGAGTGGATACGGTGCTCATCCGCCACGCCCGACAGGTGGAAAACCATATTGCCGCGCGCGCCTGGTGCACGGTCGTTTCGCCGGCGGACGCTTTTGACGTTGTTTTGCAGCGAGTGAATTCACCGGGGTAAACCGTCGGTTTTTTCCGCGAAATTTGTCATTGCCGCCGAGCCCTTGCCGGTGCCTGCTGGCCGTGCCTCAAGCTTTCAGCCCGCCCTAATGTATGGCCAAATCATCCCGCAAGCCGTCTGCCCCGCTCACCTTTGATCTGCCCGAATCGCTCATCGCGAGAATCGAGACCTGCCGCAAGGGGCACGGTTTCGCAACCGCCAGCGAGCTCGTTCGCACCGCCATCGCCGGTTACGATTTCGAGAGTTCCGAGCCTTCGCGCGACCCGCACCGCCAGATCTCGGTGCGCATCACCGCTGACCAGCGGGCGATCCTGAAGCGTTATTCGAAGAAGAAGAACGCGAGCGTCGGTGAGCTGCTCCGGCTCGCCCTCGAGGCGATGCCCGCGAAGAAGAAGAAGTAATCTGGTCCACAGTTTGTGGATACAGGGCGACGGCTCCCGGCCGTCGCCTTTTTTGTGGCCGCCGCCGTCAGTGGTAAGTTTCGGCGTCCCCGGGAGCGCCGAGCTCCAGCTCGGCATTCGGGCGTGCCGAGGCCAAGGCCGGGCTGGAACCCGGCTGCTCTCAGGGGCGGCGCGGGATGCATGATTTAAACGTCCCACCACCCCGGCCGCCCGCGGGCTTGCCTTTCGCCGGACGCGACTCTTTGGTCGGCGAAATTGTCTATGAGCATCCCTCCTGCGCCACTGTCCACCTGGGCCCGCAACGTCTCGCCTTCGCCGACGCTCGCCGTCGACGCCAAGGCGAAGGCCCTGCAAGCGGCGGGTGAAGATGTCTGTGGCTTCGCCGCCGGCGAACCCGACTTCGACACCCCCGAGCACATCAAGGAGGCATGCATCGCGGCCCTGAAGTCCGGCAAGACCAAGTACGCGCCGACTCCCGGCATCGAGGCGCTGCGCCAGGCGATCGTCGATCGCTACGCCGCCGAGTACGGCCTCAAGGCCGCGCCGTCGCAGGTCATCGTGTCGCCCGGCGGCAAGTTCAACTGCTACCTCGGCGTCCTCGCCACCTGCTCGCCCGGCGACGAGGTGATCGTACCCGCACCGTTCTGGGTGAGCTATCCGGAGATGGTGAAGCTCGCGGGCGCGGTGCCGAAGTTCGTGCTCGCCGACGACCGCACCGGTTTCCGCCTGACGCCCGCGATGGTCGAGTCGGCCATCACGCCGCGGACCCGGCTCCTGATCCTGAACTCGCCGTCCAACCCGACCGGCGCCGTTTATTCCCGCCAGGAACTCGAGGCCATCGTCGCCGTCGCCGTGAAGCACAATCTCTACATCCTCTCCGACGAGATGTATGAACATCTCGTATACGACGGCGCGAAGCCCACCTGCATCGCGACCTTCAGCAAGGAGGTCGAGGCCCGCACGATCACGGTCGCCGGCTTCTCCAAGACCTACGCCATGACTGGCTGGCGCATCGGCACCACGCTCGCGCCGGCGCCGATCGCAAAGGCGATCTCGGAACTGCAGAGCCAGATGTCGTCCAACGTCACGACGTTCGCCCAGTACGGCGCGCTCGCCGCGCTGAAGGAGAAGGAGAAAACCGCGGCGGCGCTAAAGACGATGCTGGTCGCGTTCGACCGCCGGCGGAAGTTCCTGCACGCCGAGCTGAACAAGATTCCGGGCATCACGTGCCTGCTCGCCGAGGGCGCGTTTTATCTTTTCCCGAACATCACGAGCTTCGGGCTGAAGGATCTCGAGTTCTGCAATCGGCTGCTCGACGAGGAAAAGGTCGCCGCCGTCCCGGGCAGCGCGTTCGGTGCCGAGGGCTACCTGCGCCTGAGCTACGCCACGAGCGACGAGATCATCCAAAAGGGTGTCACGCGGCTCGCGCGCTTCTGCGCCAAGTTGAAGAAATAATTCTCGAACCGCTCCACCCCTGGGTGCGCCGAGCTCCAGCTCGGCCCAGGGCGACGGCGAGCCTGCCTGGAGCTCGGGGCCTCCGGGACGGCCCCACCAAACGTCCCGCGTGGTGCGGTTGGAATCAGTATCGAGATCGAGTGATCTCAACGGCCGGCGGCCGGCCTCAGAAGCTCTTTACGTAAACAAGCCCGTTGTCGTCCGCAAAGGTCAACTGATCGGCCTCAACCTTGGTCAGTTTCACTCCGAGCGTGCGCTCGACGGTGTCGTTTACGCGATACACCCGGTCGTTCATTAACACGCGGCTCTCCGCGCCCGACGAGCGGATGCCCGTCACCTTCAGGGCTTCCACCAAGCGGACGATGCGCTCATCCGGTTTGCCAGGTCCGGCGGCCGGAGCCGGCGCGACGGTTGCCGGCGCCGGTTCGGCCGCGGGTAACGCAGGCATGGATCCAATGGGCGCCGCGGCCACGGGAGTCGGGGCTACGGGCGCGGGGGCCTGGACCACGGGCGGCGTGAGCACGGGCGGAGTGAGAGGAGGAGGCGGCGAGTCGACTGCAGTGTTTGCCGCGGTGGCCGGCGCGACAGCCGGCGAAGGCCGCACCGCGGCGACCGTGGCAGCAGAGGCGGGAAGGCCGGAAGGGGCGGAGCGGTTGGAAAGGACCACGGTCAGGACGACCGAGAGCACCACGAGGACGACGGCCCCGCTGCCGATGAGCAGGAGCGAGTTGGCGCCGGAGGTCTTGCCCCGCCGGACGGGCGCGGCCTCGGCTGCCGGCGCGACGGGCGTGGAGGCGAGGACAGGAAGCGCGGCGGCCGTCGCGGACTCGCCGGGTTCCTCGTGACGCTGGCGTTGCGCCTTCTTGAGGGCTTCGTTGATCAGGCTCATGGCGGCGGGAGGTGGAGGCGTTGCGACGGTCAGTTCGTCAGGGCATTCATGTCCCTCACGGCCCGGCGAACGTCCCAGAAGTTCACCTCGTCGGATTCACGAATGAACGCGGCGAGGAGCGACTTGTCGCAAAGATTGTTCACGATGCGCGGAATTCCGCGGCTCTTGAAATGCAGGGCCCACCGGGCCCAGCGGGTGAAAAAGGGCCGGCCGTTGCCGCCCGCGAGTGTTATGCGATGGCGGATGTACTCCGCGATGTCCTGGCTGGTGAGCTTGCGCAGTTCGTAGTGCACGAGGATGCGCTGCCGCAGCTGGCGCAGTTCGTCCCGGGCGAGGATGCCCTTCAACTCGGGCTGCCCCATGAGCACGATCTGCAGGAGCTTCTGCTTGTCGGTCTCGAGATTGGACAGCAGCCG
>JBEIHL010000346.1:0-4784 GCA_040381375.1 Opitutaceae bacterium | reverse complement strand
GAGGTCGTTGGCGGAGTTCTCGCGCCACTGCCCGCCCGCCTTGAGGTACACCGTGCCGCGGACCGGCAGCTGGTAGCGGCCGTTGCCGTGCACTTCCTTCACCGCGCGATCATTGTCGGCGTTCGCATTCGTGAGTCCGTTGGCCGGCGGGCGGTAGTTGGCCGGGTTGGTGAAGTCGGGGCCTTCAGTCTGGATGAAGCGCGGGTGCAGGTCGGAGTCGGTGCGGTCGAGAATCCAGCCGACTCCGGTGATCTGGTTGACCAGGACGCCGCCCTTGCCGTTGCCGCGATTCACGTGGGTGTGGTTGTAGCTCGCCTTGTAGTCGATCTGCAGCCGGTCGTACTGGTGCTCGACGCCGAAATCGACGTTGCGCATGCGCACGAAGACATTGTTCGGCCCCGTCATGGTGTGGTTGATCGTGGAGCCCGGCGCCGCGCGCACGCGGGTGATCCGGTCGGTGTAGCCGGGCAGGATGCCGGCGGTGCCCGTCGTGCCCACCGTCTGCGTGGTGAAGGCGCGCGTCTCGTAGCGACGGCGAAACTTCTCGTTGTTGTCGTTGGCGAGCGTGTTGAGGGTGAGCTTCGTCGTCGGTGAGAGCCGATAGTCCAGCTTCACGTTGAGACTCGCCTGCGTGTGCGGATTGTAGGTGTCGACCGTGCGGTAGTCCCACACGTAGGCCGGATCGGCGGCCGTGTTCTGGAAATCTCGCGACGTCAGAAACCAGCCCGTCGCGTGCTCGCTGTAGAAGACGTTCGCCGCCACGCCGAGATTCCGGTCGCCGCCGAGCACGCTGAACACCTCCTGGTAGCCGACATTGAAGAGCGGGTGAAACCGATGCGCCTCGCGCAGCGGAATCTGCTGGGTGAACGACGGGGCGAGCCGGCCGGAGAAGTTGAAAGTGATGCGCCGCTTTTCCTTCATGCCGAGGGGCGAGCGGCTCTTCAGGTTGAGCGTGCCGCCGAGCGAATCGGCGCCCTTGTCAGGCGTGTGCCCCTTGGTGAGTTCCATCTGGTCGAACATCGCGCTGTTATAGACGTGGAGCTGCGTCGCGCGGCCCAGGCCGTCGTCGCGACTCGTCAGCAGCACGCCATCCATCGTGACGGTGTTCAGTCCCGGCTGGATGCCGCGGATGGTAAACCCGGCGACGAGGCCAGCCTCGTTGAGGTTGCCGGCGACGCCGGGCAGATTGAGTGCGACTTCGCTCGCGCTCATGTTCGGCAGCGTGCCGAACGCATCCATGGCGACGACGTTCTTCACGTTCTCCGCGTTGCGCTGCGCGGTGATGGCGGCGGCCCCACCCTCGCGTTCACCGGTCACCTTGAAGGCGTCGAGTTTATAGATGGCCGTGGTGAGGTCGAAGTTGTGCACCGCGCGCCCGCCCGCACTGGCCGCGACCTGGACGCGCAGCGGATCGAGACCGGTGTACGTGGCGACGAGCTCATGCGTGCCGACCGGCACGCCGGAGAGCAGATAGCGGCCGGTGAGATCCGTGAACGTCGCGAGGCCCAACTGCGGCACTTCGACCTTGGCGCCCTCGAGGAGATTGCCGGTGGCGGTGTTGCTCACGGTGCCGGTGATCGTACCGGTCGCTTCGGCCGCGACGGCGAACCGCGGCAGGAACATCACGGCCAGGCAGGTGACCAGCAGGCCAACGGGGTAGGCTCGTCTCATAGCAAACATCGGGGTTGAAAAACGGAGGGCGGAACCGCGGCCAAACCGTGGTCCATAGGGGCTGGCGGATCCAAGCGGCGCTCCAAACGGATGCCAAGCGCGCAATCGGTCCCGGTCGCGATCGGATAGATCTCACTTTCTGAATTTCGCCGACGCGCAGCGCTTGGAACTGCGGCACCCCCGCCGCGGACGCGCCAACGCGACGAGGGCGTCGCGTCCCAAGGTCCGAAAAGTGAGACGCGCCCGTCGCGATCCAACCTTCTCAGAGCAGGCGGCGGCCGGGGGCGTTGTTCGGCACCGGGACGCCGAGCAGACCCGCGAGCGTCGGCGCGATGTCGTCGACGCCGACGCGCTCGCCGCGGACCGCGGGCAGAATGCCAGGACCGTACCAGAGATGACCGACGTGCGTGTCGTACGCGTACGGCGAGCCGTGCGTCGTGCCGACCGCCCGCGAGCCCGGCATGAAGAAGGCCTTGAGCACGAACACGAGGTCGCGATCGCTTTCCGCCCGGTAGCTCCGCCGCATCATCGATGCGACCGAAGTACCGTCGGGATCGATCGCGAGGAGTTCCTCCCGGGTGTAGACCTCGGCCATGTAGCGCAACGCCACCATCGCGCCACGCGCGACCTTGGCGGCTTCGGCCGCGCTCACGTTTTTCGCCGCGAGCGCCGCCGGACGCAGGTGATAGCCGGAGTTGTCGCGCATGAACCACGACTCCCGGGCACCGAGCGGCCCGTACGCGGCATCCAGCGCCTGCTTTATCGCGGCATCGACCTCGCCCAGGTTCGTGCGCCCCGCCGCATCCGGCCCCAGCTTAGCCTGCGTCTGCTCCGGCACCGGCAAGACGCCATGATCCGCGGTGATCACGATCAGGCAGTGAGCCAGACCTACTTCCCGGTCGATCGTGTCGAGCAGCCGCGCGAGCACCCGGTCCAGCCGCAGCATGGAATCCATGATCTCGTGGCTGTCGGGTCCGTACATGTGACCGCAGGAGTCGATCTGCGAGAAACTCACCCCGAGCACGTCCGTTGCACGGTTGCGGCCGAGCTTCTCCTCCTTCACCGCCCGCTCCACGAAAGCGCCGAGGAACTCCGCACTGAACGGCGAAACGTCGAACGCCTCGAAAAAGGCCGGCGTGATCGTGTCCTTCCCCCCCGTGACCGTCTTGGGCATCGTCCGCTTGAAGCCATTGCCCTCGTATTCGCCGACCGCGTCGTCCGGCCCCTGCAGTTGATCGTAGAGCTTCGGATCGGCGATCCGGTCCCAGGTCTGGCCAAACGCCTGCTGCGCCCGGCGCTCCGCATTGAACGCTTCCACCCAAGCGGGCAGCTTTTCGCGATAGTGGCGCGACGTGACCATCTTCCCGTTCTCGTCCCAGTAGGCGGCGTCCCCTTTCCGGCCCCCGAGCAGGATCGCCGAGCGATCTTTGTTCGACGCCGCAAACACCTTCGAGTCGGCGCCGTAGCGGGCCTTCAGCATGTCGCCCACGGTATCCGCCTTGAGGTTGCGGGGCGATCGGCCCGTCTTCGCGGGGTTGGCTGCCGCCGCCGGCCCGAGTTCCGCCGGATTGATGCCGACCAGCGGGGAGTCGCGGTCTTCGACGGAATTGACCTGCTCCCAGGAGACCCGGTCGGTCCAATCGTTGGACGTGACGCCGTGCACGTTCGCGTGCACCCCGGTGAGGATCGTCGCGTGTCCGGGCGCGGTCTGCGTGATTGAGTGACGATAATGGGTGTCGCGAAACTCCGCGCCACCGTCGAGCAGCCGCTTGAAGCCGCCCTCCCCGAAATACGGCCGGAACTTCGTCAGATAGTCACCGCGAAGCTGGTCGACGGAAATGATGACCGCCAACTTGGGCCGCTCCGTCGGGACTGTCGGCTCGGCCGCGCGAGCGACGACCGGGGAAACGAACAGGGCGGCAAGAACGAGAAGACGGCGTTGGCTCATGAGATGGCGAATGGGCAGACGTACCATCACGGGCGTCGTTGCGCAGGTCAAACGCAGCGGCGGCATGTGTTGCCCTGGGAGCGCGCAACCCCGGGTGGAGCAGCCTGTCCCCAGGCTGCTGGTTTGAGGTGATTCGATCGCTCGCAAAGCAGCCTGGGGACCGGCTGCTCCACCTTACTTCAGGTGCTTCGCCAGGAACGCGAGGAACTCCGGACGCAAATCCCGGGGCAGCGGCTTCTTCGCCCAAGTCTGGAGATCAAACGTATGCCCCACGCCGTCGAGGATGACGAGCTCGTGGCTGGCGCCGCGCTCGCGCGCCACGCGATGGAGTTCCTCAGCCTGCAGGTAATCAACCGTGGCATCGGCTCGACCGTGCAACGTCAGCATCGGCGGACTGCTCCGAGCGACGTGCGTGACGGGCGAAGCGAGCGTGAGCACGGGATCGGTCTCCGCCGCCGCGCGATGCACCGAGATCGCGCCGGCCAGCGTCCGGCGGGCCTCGGTCGGATTGCCCTGCTTGTCCGTTTCGCGGCGCGTCAGGATGTTTGTGATACCGTAGAAATTCGCGACACAGCGCACCGCACTCGAAATCCCCGCGTACGGCGTGGCGTCGCCGGTTGGCTCCAGTCCGGGTTTCCCGGCGGTGAGCGCGACCATCAGCGCGAGGTGTCCGCCCGCGGATCCTCCCGCCACCGCGATCCGGTCCGGATCGACGCCGTAGCGCGCGGCGTTGGCCCGCAGGAAGCGGACGGCATTCTTGCCGTCGAAGAGATTCGTGGGCCACGCGCCGGCGCCGAGCCGGTAGTCGATGCTGACCGCGACATAGCCGGCCTCCGCGACGGTGAGGCAGATATTCTTCGCGCGGTTTTCCGACTTGGTGCCGCCGGTCCAGCCGCCGCCGTGAATCCAAACCAACGCCGGACGCGTCTGGCCGGGCGCAGCGTCGGCGGGCAGGTAGAGGTCGAGCTTCTCCGTCCGGCCAGGCGCGAGAAACGCGACGTCGGTCGTCACGCGCACGGCGGGTTCGGCTGCGATGGCAAACGAAGTGGCGGCCAACAGGGGGAGAACACGAAGCAGGCGGTTCATGATGAGAGCGACAGGAGCATTTTTTCGCGGGACGGCAATCGCATCAAAAGCCCCGCGGGGGGAGCAGCCGGCTGAGGCG
>JBEIHL010000345.1:0-4788 GCA_040381375.1 Opitutaceae bacterium | reverse complement strand
CTCGTGGCGGTCCACGGCTTGATGGCGGCGTTGTTGAGGCCGATGCGGTTGGTCGGGCTCGGGGCGTTGTCGGTATTGGGCAAGGTGATGCCGCCGGAGTACTGGTTGAAGTCGGGCCGGCCGATGGAGCTCGAGACGGCGGCGCGCGCGATGAGGTTTTCCCGGACGTTGAAGCTGGCGTTGAGGCTGGGAAAGAGCCGCAGGTATTCCTTTTCCACGCGGGCGGCCCGCTCGAAGAAGGTGAGCCGGGAGGTCGCGAGGTCGTTCGTCGTGACCGGAATCGGCCGACCGGCCGCGTCGAGCAGCGGCCGGCCACTGGCGTCGCGGCGGACATTGCGCGTCGGATCCGTCAGCGGGCCCTGGGCCTCGACGTTGGTCTGCTCGGCCCGCACGCCGCCGACGAGCTGCAGCCGGCGGGCAAAGAAGGAAACATCGCCGCGCAGGTAGGCGGCGGACACACCTTCCTGCATGAACTTCGAGTTGGTGACGATGGAGCGGTAGCTCGCGTTTTCGTCGAGGGTGAACTCCCCCGGACTCGCGCGGAAGAAATCCAGGGTGCCCTTGTAGTCGGCAAACTGCATCCGCGGAAAACCGTACGGTCCGACGCGCTGGGAAATGGTCTCGTCGAGGAAAGGCGCCGCGCTGCCCGGGACGTTGGTGCCGCGATAGGTCCAGGTGTAAGTCGTGGCGCGGTTGTCCCGCGTCGTCTGCCGGAAATCGAAACCGGTGCGGAGCGTGAACGGCACCCGGCCGACGAAGTCGCGGCGCAGGTTGCCGAACGCGGAGACGTTGATGTCGGAGCCGAAGCGCGGGTTGCTTGAGATCGTGTTGAGCGAGTAGGTATCGAGCCGGAACGGATCGACCGGGGTGCGCGTGGCGTTGTCGAGCACCGTGATCACGCCGGGACGGGTGTCGGTGATCTGGTCGAAGCCGACCGTGACCCCGGTGCGCCGGGAGACGACGGTCAGGAGCTGGCCCTTGTCGGTGTCGCGAAACGCATTCGTGCCGTACGCGCGGCCGAACCCGCCGTCGGCTTTCCACACCGGGCCGTCGTGCCGCCAGTTGAGCGTGGGGATGTACATGCGGTTTTCGCGCACGCGGCCGTTGCCGCTCGTCGTCACGAGGTTGCCGGCGCCGGCGACGCCCTGGCTGAAGAACGGCGTGAACGTGCCCGCCACGATCTGGTTCGGGTTGAATTGGATGCTCCGGGCCGCGGTCCAGCCGTCGAAGGAGGAATACTGATACGACAGCGAGATGCGGTCGTAGCGGCCGAGCCGGAAGTCGAGCGTGAGACCGAGCGACTCGCGGGCCGATTCCTTCGGGGCGTCGGTGATCTGGTAAGCGGAGAGATAGGGCCGGCCGGGCACGGTGTTTGGAAACGCGCCGCCGTTGGTCACGGCGCTCACGCCGCGCCACGTGTTGGTGTGGCCGACCTGGTGCGAGTACTGGGTCGATTTTCCGGTGGCGACGGAGAACCCGAAACGCTGGTTCACGGGCACGATCCAGGAGAAGTCGAAGCCGGGGTGAATCATCTGACGCGGGTCGCGATAGAGACTGGGCTGCTTGCCGAACCAGACGCGGTCATCGCGCATCATGAGATACACGCTGCCGTTGAAAACCGGGCGCCTGCGTTCGAACGAACTGCGGGGCACGAGATTCACCGAGCCGGCGAGAGCGGAGCCCGGGGAGTCGGGGGTGGGCGAGAGTGACACCTCGATGCGCGAAATGTTGTTGAGGTTGAAGAACCCCACCTCGACGGAGCGGTTGGTGTTGTTGTTGCCGGGGCTGGGCAGGTTCAGGCCCGCGATCGTGATCGGCGTGTTCGCGGCCGGGGCGCCGTCGATCGAGACGGTGCGGGCGTCGCCGCCGCTGAGATCGACGGTGATGCCGGGCAGGTAGCGCAGGAACTCGGCCACGTTGCCTTCGGCGACGGCGCCGAACTCGTCGGTCGAGACGACGTCCTTCACGTTCGCGGCGAATCGCTGCTCGTTGATCGCGATGGCGGCGCCGTCCATTTCGCGCGATTCGCCGACTTTGAAGGCATCGAGCTTCACGATCGCGTCCTCGGTGCGCGGGGCATCCGGCCGGCCGGTGGCGAGCGTGAGATCCCGGGTCACGGTCTGGCCCGCGGCCACCACGATCGTCTCGGTCTGGGGTGCGAAGCCCGTGAAGAAAACCCGCAGTGTCACCGCGCCCGCGGGCACCGGGGTGAGGCGGTACACGCCGTCGGCGTCGGAGAACGTGACGAGACCGTGCCCTCCACGCTGATGCGGGCGTTTTCGACCCAGGCTCCGCTGCGAGAGTTGAAGACGCGACCTTCGATGGTGCCGGGCCCGGCTGGCTCGGCGGCGAACAGGAGTTGCGCCAGGCTCAGCCAGACGGCGAAGAGCAGATGCGGTGCGAAAGCCAGGGGCCGGAGCGTCGGCACAGGGGAAGACAGGGGTACGGGCACTGAGGTCATGCGGTAGTCAGTTGGGCGACGGCCGGGGTGGCCGTCAGGGGTTGGTCAGGCAGACGCCACGTCACCACAGGTCTAGGACAGGCGCAAGCGTTACACTCCCCGTCGTCGCCTGCGCCCTGGGAACGCTGAGCTCCAGCTCGGCAGATCTGAATCCCGAGGCCGGGCTGGAGCCCGGCGCTCCCAGGGTTGGCGCGGAGGCGGCGGTCGGTTTTGGTTGCTGCGGCCGGCACGGTGCGCGAAAAACGGCCCGTCGCCGGTTCGCATTTTATCCCCTTCAAACTCCCATGCTCACTCGTCGTCGTTTCCTGCGGCATTCCGCCACGGCCGCCACCGGCGCCGCTTTGGTCCCCTCGTGGTTGTCCGCCGCGGCGACCTCCGGCCGGCCGGCGCGCATCCTCCTCCGCAGTTCCTGGCAGAGCGTGAACATCGGCGACATCGGTCACACGCCGGGCGCCCTGAGCCTGCTCTGGAAACATTTTCCCGAAGTGGAGATCACGTTGTGGCCGGGCAATCTCGGGCACGGATCGCGTCAATTGCTGACCGCCGGCTACCCACGGCTCAAGATCGTCGAGGGCGGCCTCGGCAAGGATGACAAACCGAACAACGCCCTCCTTGCGCAGGCCTGGGCGGAAACCGACCTCTATCTGAGCGGCTCCGGCTCCGGGTTTCCGGCGAGCAATCATGCCGTCGCGTTTCACAAGGCGACGGGCAAGCCGGTGGGGGTTTTCGGCGTCAGCACCGATCCGATCTCCGGCATCGGCCCCAATCGGGATGCCGAGGGTGGCACGTTGAAGAGCATCCGGGAACGCGCGCTCAAATTGCCGCCGACGCACTTGGCGACCGACCTGCGCTACATCATGGACCGCGCGGCGTTCTTCTTCTGCCGCGACACCATCTCGCGCGATTACCTGAAGGCCCAGGGCGTGAAGTCGCCGATCGTTGAATTCGGCCCCGATGCGCAGCTTGGCATGCATCTCCGCGACGACGCCAAGGGGCACGCCTGGCTCCAGGCCCGCGGCTTGGAGGAAGGGAAATTCATCTGCGTGATCCCGCGGCTGCGCTACACCCCTTACTACCGCATCAACGCGGGCGCGAAACGCACTCCGGCCGACGACGTGCGCGACGCGATCAACACCCGCACCACCGAGCAGGACCACGCCAAGCTGCGGGAGATGATCGTCTCCTACGTGAAGGCCACGGGCAACAAGGTCATGGTGTGCGCGGAGATGACCTACCAGGTCGAGATGGGGAAAGAGGTGCTCGTCGATCCGCTCCCGGCCGAGATCAAGCGGAACGTGGTGTGGCGCGACACCTACTGGCTGCCTGATGAGGCGGCGTCGATCTACGCGAAGGCCCAGTGCGTGATCAGCGTCGAATGTCATTCGCCGCTCATCGCGTTGCACAACGGCACGCCGACCTTCTACGTGCGCCAGCCGACCGACACCTGCAAGGGTCAGATGTATCGGGACATTGGCGCCGACGACTGGTTTTTCGAAATCGATGAGACCAACGGGCCGCAACTCTGGTCGCGGCTCGAGGCCATCCATCGCGATCCCGCCCGGGCCAAGGCCAAGGTGAAGGCGATCATGGCAACTGTCGAAGCCCGGCAAAGGCGCATGGTCGACACGGTGCGGGCGACGGTGAGCGGGAAGGCGTAGTTCTTCCAAGGCTGCGTGAGAGCGCGGCCGTCCCTGGCCGCATTCGAAGCCGGCGGACGAGGACTTCCGCGCCCCCAGGAATCCCGCGCGTTTACGTTCCGGAGTTGATAACTGCCACCGCGGGCCCCCATGTTGGGCCGAGTGATTTTTCCCCTTCGAGTCACATGGCTTCTGGTCGCGGTTCCCGCCGCGCTAAACGCCGCCGCCCCCGTCGACTTCAACCGCGAGGTCCGACCGATCCTGTCCGACAAGTGCTTCCACTGCCACGGGCCCGACGAAGAGGGTCGGAAGGGCAAGCTGCGCCTCGATACGCGGGAGGGTGCCACGCGGGTGAGGAATGACGTCGCGCCCATCGTGCCGGGCCGGAGTGCCGAGAGCGAAATGGTCTTCCGCATCATCAGCACGGATACGGAGGAAATGATGCCGCCGCCCGATTCGAAACTCGGCCGGCTCTCGGCGGCCGAGGTGGAAACGTTGAAACGCTGGATCGACGAAGGCGCCGCGTACCAGTCGCATTGGGCCTTCAGCCCGGTTGCCGCCGGGCCGCCGCCGGCGATTCCAGCGCCACTGCCGGCGGGCGTGTCCGTCCGAAATCCCCTCGACCGTTACCTCCTGGCCGGACTCGCGGCCAAACAGCGCGCGCCGCAGCCGGAGGCGGATCCGGTTACG
>JBEIHL010000344.1:0-4799 GCA_040381375.1 Opitutaceae bacterium | reverse complement strand
GCCGCCGTGCGCGAGGCGCGGGCGTTTGGCGTTCGCGTCGAGGGTGACGCGACGGTCGATTTTCCCGCCGTGATGACGCGGCTCCGCCGGTTGCGCGCCGACTTGAGCCCGCACGACTCCGCGGCGCGCTTCCGGGAACTCGGGGTCGATGTGTATCTGGGTGACGGGCGCTTCACGGGTGCCGACACGATCGAGGTCGGCGGCCGAACGCTGCACTTCGCGCGAGCGGCGATCGCGACCGGCGCGCGTGCCGCTGCGCCGGACATCCCCGGGCTGGCCTCGGTGCCGTACCTGACGAACGAAACCGTGTTCTCACTGACCGAACTGCCGCGCCGGCTCGCGGTCATCGGCGCGGGCCCGATCGGCTGTGAGCTGGCGCAGGGGTTCGCCCGTTTCGGCGCCGACGTCGTATTGATCGAGTCGGCCGCCGGCATTCTCCCGCGCGAGGATCGCGAGGCCGCCGCCGTGCTGCGAGCGGCGCTGGAACGCGATGGGGTTCGCATCCTCCGCGATGGCCGTGACCTGAGCGTCGCGCGAGGCGACGGTGGCATCCGCTGGCAACTGGCGACGGCGGGACGGGAGCAGGAAGGCATCGCGGATGCCCTGCTCGTCGCGGTGGGCCGGGCTCCCAACGTGGAAGGACTCGGACTCGAGGCGGCCGGCGTCGCCTACGACCGCAAGGGCGTCAGGGTCGACGAGCGGTTGCGCACGACCAACCCGAAGATCTATGCGTGCGGCGATGTCTGCTCGCGCTTCAAATTCACGCATGCGGCCGACTTCATGGCGCGCATCGTAATCCAGAACGCGCTCTTCGGCGGGCGCCGGCGGGTGAGCGAACTCGTCATTCCCTGGTGCACCTACACGGCGCCGGAAGTGGCCCAGGTCGGTCTGACCGTGGAGCAGGCCCGCGCCGACGGAATTGCGATCGACACCTTTACCCTGCCGCTGGACCGCGTCGATCGGGCCATCCTGGATGGCGAGGAAAACGGATTCGTGCGCGTGCACGTGCGCCGGGGCACCGACCGAATCGTCGGGGCAACCGTGGTCGCGGCGCACGCGGGCGACCTGATCGGTGAGCTTTCGCTGGCGATGACCGCAAAGATCGGACTCCGCGGAATCGGTGCCGCCATTCATCCCTACCCCACCCAGGCCGAGGCGATCCGGAAACTCGGCGATCTCTACGGCCGGACCCGGCTGACGCCTTTCGTAAAGCGTCTCTTCCGCGGCTGGCTCGCCTGGCGGCGAAGTTGAGGCGCGTTCGAGCGGGTGCGCGGGTTGACGCTTTTTCCGGTCCGGATCGCGTGGCATGACTTGCCTCGCAGCCACGCTTCCGCCTCTCTGGGTTTCCCCAATGAGAATCGGCATCAATACATTCCTGTACACGTCCCCCTTCACGACCGCGAGCACGCGGCTGTTTTCCCAGTTCAAGCGCTGGGGCTTCGACACCGTGGAGATCCCGATCGAGGATCCGTCGCACATTGATCCGGCCAAGGTCCGCGCCGCGGCCGAAAAGGCCGGCATCGCGATCGGCAGCGTCTGCGCGTGCATGGGCCCGGGCCGCGATTTTCGTGGCACGCCCGAGGAGCAGGCGACCGCGATGACGTACTGCAAGGCGATCATCGACCAGGCGGCGGCGATGGGATGCCCGTCGCTCATCGGCCCGGTGTATTCCGTCGTCGGCAAGGCCGACGCGGTGCCGGCGGAGCAGCAGAAGATCGAGTGGGCCTTGGTCGTGAAGAACCTCAAGGAGCTCGCGGCCTACGCCCAGTCTCACGGGATCACGATCTGCGTCGAGCCACTCAATCGCTTCGAAACTGATTTCCTCAACACCTGCGACCAGGGCCTGCGCCTGATCAAGGCCGTGGGTTCACCGGCGCTGAAGCTGCACCTCGACACGTTCCACATGAACATCGAGGAGAAGAACCAGGCCGCCGCGATCAAGAAGGCCGGCAAGCTCCTCGGCCACTTCCACGCCTGCGGCAGCGACCGCGGCACGCCGGGTGGCGATCATATCGCCTGGCCGGAGATCGTGAAGGCGCTGGCCGCCGTGAAGTACAAGGGCGACGTTGTGATCGAGTCCTTCACCACGGACGTGAAGGTCATTGCCCGCGCCGCCGCCATCTGGCGCAAGATCGAGCCGAAGCGCGACGACATCGCGCTCAACGGGCTCAAGTTCCTGCGCAAGGTGCTGAAGTAAGCGCCTGACCGTTTGCCGCCGCGACTCCGCTCCGGAGATCGCGGCGTTTTTTTGTGCCGCTTAAAGGAGGGCCAGGGCCGATCCGACGTGGCGCGAGCATCCAGCTCGCGCTACGTGGCCCCACAGGACCGACGGCCTTACTGCTTCTTGCCGGACTTTTTCTTCGTTGCTCCTGAAGGCCGGTGCGTGGCGCGGCCGCTGAGCGGCCAGTTCGGGTCGGGCGCATGGGCGGTCTTCATGAACGCCTCCGCGCGCGCGATGAGCTCGGGTTTGGTTGCGGCCAGGTCGCGCGTCTCGCCGGCGTCGGCTGCGAGGTCGTAGAGTTCGAGCGGCCGATCTTGGCCGTTGCGCACGGCCTTCCAGTTGCCGAAGCGCACGGCCTGGATCGGCTGTTGCTCGTGCAGCTCCCAATAAAAATAGTCCCGCGTGGGCGCGTCTCCACCGCGCAGATACGACACCAGGGAAAGTCCGTCCGGTTTGAAGCCGGCGGGATACTTCGCCCCCGCGAGTTCAACCGCGGTCGGCAGAAAATCCCAGAACGCCCACGGGCCGTCGGCCACCCGACCCGCCGGCACGACGCCCGGCCAGCGGGCAATCGAGGCCTGGCGCAGCGCCCCTTCGTAGAGCCCGCGCTTGAAGCCGCGCAGGCCGTTGTTCGCCTGCTCGAAAAGTTTGCCGAACTCCGATTCGGGAGCGAACGACGAGCCGTTGTCACCGGCAAGCATCACGAGTGTGCGGTCGTCGATCTTCAACTCGGCGAGCAGATCGAGCAACTGGCCGATGTCGCGATCCAGGCGCGTGACTTGCGCGGCATACGCCTTCTGCGGCGGTGTCCAAGGTTTGTCCGCGTAGATCCCCACGTCGTCGATCTCGTGCCGGCCGTGCGGCAGCGTGATGGCGTAGAGGAGAAAGAACGGCTGGTCCTTTTGCGTCCGCACCCAGCGCAGCACGTCCTCTTGGATGAGATTTTGCGCGAAGGTTTTCCCGACGCCGACGCCGTCGTTGCCCGGCAAATCGATGCGCTCGTCGTCGCGGTACAGGTACGTCGGAAAATACGAGTGCGCGTGGCGCTGGCAGTTGTAGCCGAAGAAATGATCGAAGCCTTTCTTCAAGGGGCTGCCCGTGGTGTTGAACATGCCCATGCCCCATTTGCCCATGACGGCGGTGGCGTAGCCGGCACCTTTGAGCAGCTCGGCCACCGTGACCGTCCCCGTCGGGAGCGGCAACTGCCCTTCGCCGGGGAGCATCTCCCAATTGCCGCGCACCGGCGCATGCCCGCTGTGCAGACCGGTGACGAGCGACGTGCGCGACGGCGCGCAGACGGCGGTGCCGCAGTAGGCCTGCGTGTAGCGCGTGCCCTCGCGGGCCATTCGGTCGAGACGCGGCGTCTGGATCAGTTTCTGACCGTAGGCACCGACGTCGCCCTGCGCGAGGTCGTCACCGAGGATGAAAATGATGTTGGGTTGCGCCGCGGCGGAGGACGCGGCGTGAAGTCCGTGCCATAGGCCCAACGCGAACGAAACAAGGACGAGAAGGCGGCGGAGGTGACGCAGCATAGTTAGGCGGGACTGAAGTTGTACGCGCCGATGTTCGGAGCGGAATCGGCCGCAGCAACCCCTAACCGGTCCGTGCTCCCGCCCCCTGCCCCGCACTCAGCAAACCGGTTTGTCATCTTATGGATGACGAAGTCGGATTGAAGGGCGGGCCTGGGCGCGTGAGGCGCGGCGGAGTAACGGTGCGCGGCGCTAGCGGCCGTCGTCGACTCCGAACTGGATGCGTCGCGGGTCGCGCGAGAGGCGCAGCGTGCGGAACACTCGGTCCCAGCAGGACAGCAACGAACTGAAATTCGAGTCCGCCTCAGCGCGCACGACCGAGTGATGCACCTTGTGCAGGTGCGGCGTGACGATGAACCAGCGGACGACGCGATCAACCGGGTCGGGCAGCGCGATGTTGGCGTGCTGAAACTGCACAACCGCAAAGAGCAGGAGGTCGTAGAGCGCTACTTCCTCGATGCGCAGGCCCAGCAGCGCGAGCAGGGGCAGGCGCAAGGTCGAGGACAGCAGGATCTCCACCAGGTGAAACCGGTTCGCCGTCGTCACGTTCATCTCGCGATCCGCGTGATGAAGCCGGTGAAAGCGCCACAACACCGGCATGACGTGATTGAGCCGATGCCACGTGTACGTCCAGACATCGAGCAGCAGCAGCCCCACCAGGATGCGCCCCAGGGAGTCGAGCGGCAGCCAGTTGAGCAGTCCGAACTGATGTTCGCCGGCCCAGCTCATCGTCGTCGTCCACAAGCCGACGAAAATTCCTGAGATCATCAGCGCGTTGACGGCGCCGAGGCCGAGATTCATCGCGGCATTCAGACCGCGTCGCTTCCAAGCATCCGGACCGCGCGTGAACGCCGCGAAGAAAGGCTGCGCCACCTCCCACGCGAGCAGCAGCAACAGCACCCCGATCGCGATGGGGAGGCGGACGGCAGCGATTTCAGCGGACGACATCTTTGATAGCGTGTCAGCCGACAGGGAAAAGCGCAAAGCGATCCGGACCGAAGCGCCCCCTAAGCGATATGGAAACGATGCCGCGGGGTGGAGCCGTTTGT
>JBEIHL010000343.1:0-4801 GCA_040381375.1 Opitutaceae bacterium | reverse complement strand
GCCCTGCGCCAGGTGCTCCGGGGCGAGGTGTACGTCAGCCCGCGCATGTCGACCCGCATTCTGGCAGGCCTCTCCGGCAGCCGCCCGCGCGGCTCGAGTTCACCGATCGAAACGCTGACCGACCGCGAGTTCGAAATCCTCCAGCTCATCGGCCAAGGCAAGAGCACGCGCGACATCGCGACGCAGCTCAGTCTGAGTCCCAAGACGGTGGACGTGCACCGCAGTCACCTGAAGGAGAAGCTCGATCTGAAGGACGTCACCGCCCTGATCCGTTACGCGGTGCGCTGGGTGGAGACGCAGGGGACGGGCGGGAATTGACACCTGCAGTCGCCCGTAGTCGAACGCCGCCGCCCGTGGGAGCGCCGGGCTCCAGCCCGGCCTATGGGCAAAGGGATGCCGGGCTGGAGCCCGGCGCTCCCAGGGTCCCGAACGACGATTCCTGAAGCGCGTCCGCGCTATACACCGGGCCCGTGCAATTGGTCGCGATAGGCCGAGGGTGACTGGCCGGCGATCCGGCGGAACACCCGGTTGAATTGCGACAACGACTGGAAGCCCGCCTCGTAGGCCGCTTCGCTCACGCGCTTGTGCGGGTTGAGCAGCAGGTTCTTCACCTTTTCGACGCGCACCCGAGCAAGATACTCGGTGAAGGTCATGCCCGTGGCGCGCTTGAAGGTCTTGCAGAAATAAAAGGCGCTCATGTTCACCGACTGCGCGATCTCCGTGAGAGAAAGCCGATCGGCGTGACGCTCCGCAATCAGGGCGCGGGCGCGGGAAATCGCCGGCGCCTCGGCCGAAGCTCCCTGCACCATGAGTTGGTTGCTCAGCCCGGACAGGTGCTGGGCGAAAATCGCGAGCAGGCGTACGATCGACTCGTACTGCTTCTTCGTCACCACCCGGGTCTGAAAGTAGGCCTCTTCAAGCTGCTTCAAATCCACCTCGGTGCCGAGTTTGACCAGCTCGCGGGTCGCCCGGGTGAATTCGGTCTGGTTCGGCTTGTGGAGCAGAATCTGCCCGGTCTGCAGAAAGGCGATGAGGTTGTTGCCCACCCGCACCGGCACCGCGGAATCACACAGGCCTGCGAAACACTTCAGCGTCTTGGCCTCGAGTCGCGCCGACTCCTCGACTTTCTTCTGCATCTGCAGACACGCGGAGCACGAATGGTTGGATCGCGACATCAGCGCGCAGAACGGACCCTCCTTCGGATCGCCGTGATGCGGCAGGTCGAACGCCTCGGTCGGGCGGAGCGCCAGCGGCAGGCCGGTCGTCTCGCGAAAGGCCCGCTCATAGTCACGGTAAACCTGCGACCGCTTCAACTGCGCCACCAGAGCGCGGCTCGCGTGGGCCGAAAGCTTCTCGACCTCGACGGAAGGGGAGTCAGTCACGGGATTCATGGATGAGCAGCCGCCGCCAGACCCCGCGCGGGGAACAAAACAGCAGCGTAAATCCACCGGCTCGAAAGTTTCTCCAGGTAGCGCATGGTGAAGTAGACCGACGGCACGATGACCGCCAAACTCGGCCGGCGCAAAGTCCGTAACCTATGCATGCAATGCGAACGGCTGCGCATCTATTGTCATCCTTCCCACCTCGGACCGGACCGCGCCACCGGTCTGCTCAATCCGCCACCCGCGATCCGGCCGGAAACGAGCGGCCGCTCCTGGCGGGCTTCCCCGGGTTCGAAGGCACAATCACCACGGGACACTTCGCCTGCTTGAGCACCCGGCTCGCGGTGCCGCCCACGATCAACTCGTAGAACGCACCGTGCCCGTGCGAACCCATCACGACGTAATCGGCCTCGAGCCGCTCGGCCTGTTCGAGAATCCCGGGACCGGGTTGGGCGATGAGATGGACGACGTGGGCGGTGACGCCCTCATCCCGCAGCCGGCGCTGCATCGCCGCGAGTTCGTCGTGGGCGATTTTCTCCGCCCGGGCCAGATACGCCGCCCGCGCGTCGGTCGAATCGAATTCGCTCGGAAACGCGCTGGTCGGACTGACGATGTTCAACAACACGAGCCGTCCGCCGATAGAACGCGCGAGCTGAATCGCCTCGTCGATCACACGTCGGCTGGAATCGGAAAAATCAATGGGAGCAAGGACGGTCTTCATCAAGGGGGCCGGAATTCGACTCAACTTACCTGCTTCGAGGCCCCCCTCGCTGCGCGAATATTGGTTTTTCGTCCTCACGGCTTGCGCCAACCGCGGGCCGCCCGATTTCCTCCCGGCAAAGCATGCGCAGCCAAGGGCAACCCATGCGATGCACTCGAAGGCGGACAGGCATAAAATGCCGCCATGATTACCGCCCTCCCCACGCACCACGCCGTGAACTTCACGGCCCTGCCGGCGGCACGCAGCGCGCCGCCAGCTTTCGCGGACGGATCCTGGCGCTATGACTCGCGTCGCCGTTCCCGCCCGATCGTGATCAGCTCGGTGTTGGTTTCCATCGGCATCCATGTCGCCATCCTGTTCGGCATCGGCAAGCCGCCCGCCCGCAAAGTCGTCGCGCCACCAGAGGAAAACCTCATCGCGCTGGTCCCGCTGCCCCAACTCAAGGATCTGGAAGAGCCGGAGCCGGCGCCGACGGATGACACCGGTCCGGCACCCGATCTCAGCATGCCGGTCCCGATGCAGGCCGACGTGCCGCAGCTCGCGAGCCCGACGGATTTCGTGCAGGCGATCAACTACGCGTCGCTGCTCGAACGGCCTGACTTCAGCCAGCTCAAGGTGTATGTGATTCCCGAAAGCATTCGCACCGGCACGGGCAAGATCGCCGAGAAGATCGGACAGATCTTCAGTCTGGCCGACCTCGACCGCGTGCCGGAACCCATCCTGCAACCCGCCCCGCTCTATCCCATCGCCATGCGGCGGGATTCGGTGACGGCGACCGTTCGCGTTGAGTTCATCGTCAGCACCGAGGGCCGCGTCGTGAATCCGGTCGTGGTGCACACCACGGCCTCCGGGTTCGAGGAAGCCGCCCTCACCGGCGTCGCCAAATGGCGTTTTCGCCCGGGCTGGAAGGGCGGCCGCAAGGTCAACACGCGGATGGCCGTGCCGATTGTTTTCACCTTCACCGATTGAACCCGTCCGACGCTCCTGCACAGTGAACTCATGTCCTCCCCCGCTCCCTCCCCGCGCATCGCCGTTCTCGGCGCCGGTATCACCGGGCTCACCGCCGCCTGGCACCTGCAGCGCGCCGGGCTGACGCCGGTCGTATTCGAAAAGGGAGCACGCGTCGGCGGTGCAATCGGCGCCGTCCGTTCCGACGGCTGGCTGCACGAACTGGGACCCAACTCCCTGCTCGAAGGCGCGGCCAGCGTCGCGGACTTCATCGACGCCGCCGGATTGCGCGAGCGGCGGCTCTACGCCTCGGACGAAGCGCAGCAGCGTTACATCGTCCGCGGGGGCCGCCTGGTCGCCATGCCGGCCTCGCCCCCGGCGTTTCTCACCACAGGACTTTTTTCCTGGCGCGCCAAACTTGGCCTGCTCGGCGAGCTGTGGCGGCCGCGCGGACCACACGACCGCGAGGAAAGCGTCGCGGAATTCGTGCTGCGCCGGCTCGGCCGCGAGTTTCTCGACTACGCCATCAATCCGTTTGTCGGCGGCGTCTACGCCGGCGACCCCGCCCGCCTCTCCGTCCGGCACGGTTTCCCCAAGCTGTACGCCCTCGAGCGGGAACACGGCTCGCTCCTGCGCGGCTCGTTCAAACGCCGCAACACTTCCGGCGGACCCAAGGGCCGGATCTTCTCCTTCCCGCACGGACTCGAAGAGCTGCCCGAAACGCTCGCCGCGTCGCTCGGCGCGGCCGTGCGACGCCGGCACGAGGTGCGGACCGTGAGCCGCCAAGGGGCCGATTGGCGGATCGAGTTCGAGTCGGCGGGCGAACGCCAGTCCGAGACGTTCGCCTCGGTGGTATGCGCGCTGCCGGCCGATGCCCTCGCCGCGCTGCGGCTCGAAGACGCCGGGCCCACCGGCGCCCTGCAGGTGCTGCGCGACATCGTCCATCCTCCGGTCGCGTCGGTCCTGCTCGGCTACCGGCGGACCGACATCCGTCATCCGCTGGACGGCTTCGGCTTTCTGGTGCCGGAGGTGGAGCGACGCTCGCTGCTCGGTTCGCTGTTTTCCAGCACCCTGTTTCCCGGCCGCGCCCCCGAGGGTTTTGTGGCCCCTGACCAGCTTTGTCGGCGGGGTGCGGTCGCCGGAACTGGCCACCCGCGGGGACGACGCGCTCCGGCAGCTCGTGCACGAGGAACTGGTCCAACTCGTCGGCGCCGGCGCCCCGCCGGTCTTCACGCACATCCACCGCTGGCCGCGGGCCATCCCGCAGTACGAGCTTGGGTATCAGCGTTTCAAGGACGCGATCGCCTCGGTCGAAACGGCCTCGCCCGGACTCTTCATCGGCGGCAACGCCCGCGACGGCATCTCGCTCGCCAACTGCATCGAGTCCGGCCGCCGGTTGGCCGACTGCGCGTCCGCGTTCATGCAGGCGCGAAAGGCGCTCGCGGCGGCCCCTTAGACCGGCCCACTCCCGCGAGCTCGAAGCCACTTCGCAGCTGCCGAGGTGACGAGACAGTCGCGACCGGCTCACCGTCACACCCCATCCTGTTCATCCTGTCCTCCTGTCAAAAAAGGACAGGATGCCAGGATCAACCGGAGCAGTCAGCCGGGGTCCCGCCCAGAGGCTGTCGCTCGGAGTAGAGCCGGCTCCGCTGCGCGGCTTCAGCCGGAACTAGTAGCGACCGAGAATCATCCCCACCAAGAGCTCGTCGCGGCCTTCCGCGCGCGGAGCTCGCGGCCGCGCCGCCTCACG
>JBEIHL010000342.1:0-4818 GCA_040381375.1 Opitutaceae bacterium | reverse complement strand
GGCAGCCCCGAGAAGTCGTCGTTCTCCGTCATCGCGACCAACTCGATCCATCACGATGCGGAACATCCGTCGGCCCTGATTCTCCCCGTGATTCCCCGCTGAGCAGGGCGGTCGCCGGCGAGACGCCTCCCCGCTCCCACATCCCCGGCCTGCGGCGCCCGACCCTTTCGCCGGCGTCGCGGACTTCGTTTCCGAGAGCCGGATCGGCTTCAGCCCGCGCACTTCCACCTGGCGCATCGCCTCCTGGCGATTGCTGGCATCGACACTGCCTTCCACGAGAAGGCCGTCGAGCTGGAGGGCTTTGTAGGCGAATTGGGGCATTGGTTTCCGGATACGCGGACGCTTAAACGCCCGACGCAGCGGTGGCGGCCGGAGTTACCTTGCTCGGGTCTTCCTCGTGCACCGTGGTGACGCTCAACACCTCCTCGATCGTGGTGACGCCCTCCTGGACCAAACGTCGCCCGTCCTCGGAAAGGGTCGTCATCCCCGCGCGGCGCGCCGACTCGCGAATAGCGTCACTCGAGCCGCTCTTGAGGATTAACTGCCGGATCTCCGTGCTCGAATCCATCCACTCGAAGATCGCCCGTCGGCCGTGAAACCCGGTGTTGCGGCACTCGCGGCAGCCGACGGAGCGGTAAATGGTGGTCGTCGCCGGAATGCCGATCCGCGCCTTGTAGGTGCGGGCCGTCGGCGAGTCGTCGATCGCCTTGCAGTGCGGACACAGCACGCGGACGAGCCGTTGGGCGAGTACGGCCTCGAGCGACGAAGCGACCAGGTAGGGCTCGACGCCCATGTCGACGAGCCGCGTCAGCGCGCCGGCCGCATCATTGGTGTGCAGGGTCGAGAAGACCAAGTGGCCGGTGAGCGAAGCCTGCACCGCGATCTGCGCGGTTTCCTGGTCGCGGATTTCACCGATGAGGATGACGTCGGGATCGTGCCGGAGAATGGAGCGCAGGCCGCGCGCAAACGTCAGGCCGGACTTTTCCGAAACCTGGATCTGGTTCACGCCCTTGAGCTGGTACTCGACCGGATCCTCGATCGTGACGATCTTGCGTTCGCTGTCGTTGATCTCGTGGAGCGCGGTGTAGAGGGTCGAGGTCTTGCCGCTGCCGGTCGGGCCGGTGACGAGCACGATGCCGTGGGGGAGTTGCAGCACCCGGCGCAGCGAGGCGAGTTCGCGCGTGCCCATGCCGAGCTCGTGCGCGCCCTTGAGCGAGGAGTTCTGGCGGAGCAGGCGCATCACGACCGCCTCGCCGTGCAGCATTGGGATGATGGATACGCGGATGTCGACCTCGGCCGT
The DNA here is from genome assembly GCA_040381375.1 of Opitutaceae bacterium. Classification (GTDB taxonomy): domain Bacteria; phylum Verrucomicrobiota; class Verrucomicrobiia; order Opitutales; family Opitutaceae; genus ER46. The sequence continues at coordinate 3,518 of JBEIHL010000342.1, read as the reverse complement.
TTCGATGCGGACCTTGATGCGTCCGTCCTGCGGCAGGCGTTTCTCGGCGATGTTGAGGTGGCTCAGGATCTTCACGCGCGCCACGATCGCGGGCTGGAAGCGTTTGATCTGGGCCGGGACCGGCACCTCTTGCAGCACGCCGTCGATGCGGTAACGAATCCGGAGCTCGTCCTCGAAGGGTTCGAGGTGGATGTCCGAGGCGCGCAGTTCGATCGCGTCCTTCAGCACCTGGTTGACGAACCGGATGATCGAGGCGTCCTCGGCCGCTTCGTCGAGATTGTTGCCCCCGGCGCCGCCGCCGTCGTCGACGACCTGCAGCGCGGTCTCCTCGTCGAGCGTGTCGATCGTGTCGGCTCCGACGCCGAGACGCTTCTTCAATTCGCGCTGCACCGCCTCCGCCGGCGCCAGCACCGGCCGCAGGCGCCACCCGGTCAGAGTCTTCAGGCCGTCGAGTCCCTGGGTAGCGAAGAGCCGGCTCGTCGCGATCTCGATCTGATTGTCGATCCGCCGCAGCGGCAGCAGTTCGTCCCGCAGCAGCAGGCGCGCGGGAAAAAGTGAGAGCACGGCCTTGTCCGGCTCGAGCTCATCGAGCTTGGTGAAGCCGACGCCGTACTCTTGGGCGAGCCACCGGAGAACGCGTTCCTCGGTCACCGGCTCGCTGCCGGGATTCTGTTTGAGAAAGCTTCGCGCGTCGGTGGTCGTGAGCTGGCGACCGGCGATCAGCCGGACGAGCAGCTCGGGCAGGACTCCATTGCCGGCGCCATGGGGCGTGAGTTCGGTGAGCACGGGCGAATCAGGGCAAGAGACCAAACACCACGGCCACGGCTTCCTGCCGGACGGAGAGCACGGCGCGCAGTTCTTCCTGCGCCTTGGTCAGCTTGGCTTCGCTGTCCTTGCGCGTCTCGCGGAGCCGATCGAGGCGGGATTTGATTTCGGCGTCGGGCAGCTTGTCCCGCACCGCCGTCGAGAGCGCCGCCAACTCGGGGCTGCCGCCCGGCCCGCGACCCGGACCACGGCCACCGCGGGCATCGCCACCGGTGCCGCCCGGGCCGGCCGGTCCACCCTGCCCGCCCCCCGGAGGACCACCGCGCCCGCCGAACGCCCCGAACATCGGTGCGCCGCCGCCGGTCGCGCGACGCAGTTCCGACACCTTCGCCACGCGATCGGAAATCACCTTCCACTCCTCGTCGTCCGTCACCTCGAGACGTTCGCGCAACGCCGTCAGCAGTCGCGCCTGCATGTCCTGCGGCGTCATGTTCCCTCGATCCCCGCGCGCACCGCGTTCGCCTCGCTCGGCGCCGGCCTCGGCGGCCGCAGCGTTCCGGCGGCGTCCACCCTGGGCATCCGCGCCGGCCTTGGTGTCCTGCGCGAGGAGTGACGCACTCAATGCGCCCATCAAACCCACCAAACCGAGAAGACGCATCTGACGGCGCCGCGTGGAAAGGAAAAGTGACGCAACGGAGGGGGTCGAAACGGCCGAAGCAACGGAGGTCTTCATGGGGTGAACCCGCGCGAATGCACACGCCGTGCCACGAGCTGATTCCCGGGGGAAAGGGCACGCGGCGAGCGTTTCGTGCGCAGACCTTGCTCGGGTGTGCCGGGCCTTGCGCAAGTTTTGCGCAGGCTGACCTTGAACGCGGGGCAGCGGATTGAGTGGGCAAGCGCGCCGAAATTCACTTCTGTGAGCCCAGTTCACGCCCCCATGCAACGACGACACTTCCTCGGCCAGCTCGCGACCGGCGCCATCGGCGGCACCCTCGCCACCCGCACTCCCTCGCTCGCGCAGACCGCTCCGGCCGACGGACGGCTCATGGCGACGCCGCTCGTGCTCATGGCCCCGCGCGCCGACGGATTCGAGGCCGTGTGGGCCGTTCGCCAACTGGCCCGGGGCCGGATTGAGTGGCAAACGGACGCCGGCGCGTCGGGCGAAGCGGCGAGCGATGCGTTTGGCTTCGTGCCCCAGGGCCAGAAAATCCTGCGCGTTCGTCTGACCGGATTGAAGCCCGGACAAACCTATCGCGTTCGTGCCGTCACCACGGCGACGGAAGGTGGTGCGTCAGAGACGACCGAGTGGAAAACTTTCCGGACGCTCGATCCCGGGGCGGCGCGAACGTCGTTCGTCGTGTGGAACGACACCCACGTCAACCACGCCACGATCCAGCAATTGCACGAGAAAACTCCGGCCGGAGATTTCCTCCTTTGGAACGGCGACACCTGCAACGACTGGAAGACGGAGGACATCTTGGTGCCGACGCTGCTGCATCCCGGCGAACGCGACATCACGACCAATCGCCCGCTCTTCGTCGTGTGGGGCAACCACGATGTTCGCGGCAAGCATGCTTTCGAAATGCCCGGCATGGTCGCCACGCCGGAGGGACGTCCGTTCTACGCGTTTCGCTCCGGACCGGTCGCCTTCATCTGCCTGCACACGGGCGAGGACAAACCGGATGCGCATCCGAGCTTCGGCGGCCGGGTCGCGTTCGATCGTCTGCGCCGAGAACAGGCCGCCTGGCTGGCCGAAACCATCCGGCGGCCGGACCTGCGCGACGCGCCGTACCGGGTCGTTTTTTGCCACATTCCGCTGCGCTGGCTGGACGAAGGCCCGCAGGATTACGCCAAGGGCGGCTTCGACCGGCATAGCGGACGCAGCCGCGCCGCGTGGCACGACGCGTTGGTGGCGTGGAGAACCCAGCTCATCATTTCGGGCCACACGCATCGCACGACCTGGCTGCCGCCGAGCGGGGAGTTTCCGTACGGTCAGCTCATCGGCGGCGGCCCAACGCCGCAGGCGGCCACGTGGATGGAAGGCAAGGCGGGTGCGGACACCTTGCAGATCGTCGTGCGCGATCTCACCGGAGCGGTGAAGCACGATGTCGCCTTCAAGCCGCTCGTGTAATCAAGCCGGCTTCGGCCCAACCTGGGAGCGCCGAACTCCAGCTTGGCCCATGGGGTCGGCGAGCCGAGCTGGAGCTCGGCGCTCCCACGTTCAGTCCCGAGTATGTTGCCCCGCGGCCGGCCAAGTCGCACCCGCCAGAAACTCCTTGGCGACCGCGTTTCCCTGCGTGACGCTCCACCTTCCATGCCGTTGCCCGATCTCCTGCCGCTCGCCCCGTTCACCCGCCCCGTGCGTGGTGACGTGGTGCTGCCCGGATCGAAGAGCCTGACCAATCGGGCGCTGCTGCTTGCGGCGCTCTGCGATCAGCCGGTCACGCTCACGGGCGCGTTGTTCAGCGAAGACACCCAACTGATGGGCGCGGCGCTGCGGGCGCTGGGATTCAACGTGCGCGAGGACACGGGTCGAAACGAGATTCGGGTCGAGGGCCGCGGCGGCGAGGTGCCGGTGCCGGAGGCCGATCTCTTCGTCGGCCTGGCCGGCACGGCGGCGCGTTTTCTCACCGCCCTGTGCGCCGCGGCGCCGCGGGGCGTGTACCGGCTCGACGGCGTGCCGCAGATGCGGAAACGGCCGATGAAGCCGCTGCTGGACGCGCTGCGGGCGCTCGGGTCGGACATCCGTTGTC
>JBEIHL010000341.1:0-4822 GCA_040381375.1 Opitutaceae bacterium | reverse complement strand
CCGCGGAAGCGGTGCGAGAACTTCGCGTGGTCGATGCCGAGGCAGTGGAGGATCGTCGCATGCAGGTCGCGCAGGTGCACCGGATTCTCCGTGATGTTGTAGCAGAAATCGTCGGTCGCACCGTATTCAAAACCTGGACGCACCCCACCGCCGGCCAGCCAGACGGTGAAACACCGGCCGTGATGATCCCGGCCCATGCCTGGATCACCGAGCTTTCCCTGGCTGAACACGGTTCGACCAAACTCGGTCGCGAAGATGACGAGCGTGTCCTCGAGCAGTCCGCGCTGCTTCAGGTCCTTTACCAGCGCCGCGGTGGGCTGGTCGGTGTCGCGGCTCTGGTTCGGCAGCTGCCGCGTGATCGCGATGTGCTGGTCCCACCCGCGGTGAAACAACTGCACGAAACGCACGTCGCGCTCCAGCAGCCGCCGCGCGAGCAGGCAGTTCGCGGCATAGCTGCCCGGCCGGCGCACCTCCGGTCCGTAGGCCGCCAGCGTCTCGGCGGATTCACCGCTAATGTCGGTCAGCTCCGGCACCGACATCTGCATGCGGTAGGCCATCTCATAGGCGTCGATCCGGGCCAGGGTCTCGGGGTCTCCGATGTCGCCCGCCCGCGCTTGGTTGAGCTGCGCCAAATCGTCGAGGAGCTCACGCCGCTGCGCCCGGTCCACGCCGTCGGGGTTGTTCAGGTACAACACCGGGTTTGCGCCCGGCCGCAGACCGACCCCCTGGTGCGACGACGGCAGGAATCCGCTGCCCCAGAGGCGGGAGAAAATGGGCTGGCCGGGGTTCTTGCCGGTGCCCTGCGACACCATCGCAATGAAAGCCGGCAGGTTCTTGTTCTCGCTGCCGAGGCCGTAGCTGACCCACGCACCCATGCTCGCGTATCCCGGCTGCTGATTGCCGGTGTTCATGTACGTGATCGCCGGGTCGTGGTTGATCGCCTCGGTGTGCAGGCTCTTGATGAGGCAGATCTCGTCGGCGATCGTCTGCGTGTGCGGCAGCAGATCGCTGATCCAGGTGCCATGTTTGCCACAGCGTTTGCCGCCCAGCAGCGGCGGCACGACGGGATACGCCGTTTGGCGCGAAGTCATGCCGGTCAGCCGCTGGCTGCCCTTGATCGACGGGGGAATTTCCTTCCCGGCGTGCTGGTGCAGCATCGGCTTGTCGTCGAAAAGGTCCACATGCGACAACCCGCCGCTCTGGAACAGGCACACCACCCGCTTCGCCTTCGGCGCAAAGTGCGGCAGCTTCGGTTTCCCGGTCAGGACCGAAGCATCCATCGCCCGCGCCAGCCCGGGAAAGAGCAGCGAGCCGAGCGCGATGCTGCCGACGCCGCGCGTGACGTCGCCCAGGAACGTGCGACGGGTGAGATGCTGGAGCCGGTGATGAAGGGGAGAGTGCATGGAGCCGTTCGGGGAAAAAGAGAGTGCGTTGAGTCTTCTGGGAGCGCGGACGCCCTCGTCCGCCCTCACGCAAGGGCAAGAGATGAAATGTCAGTCAGGGTTCCTAATTCCGCGTGATGGTTTCGCTGAGGTTGAGCAGCAGCGACGCGACCTGCGCCCACGCCGCATGCTCGGTCGCGGCAAGGCGCGCATCCCGCGGGGACTCGCCGCTGCGCAAATACGCCTCCGCCGCCGCAGGATCCTTCGCGTAGCGCTTCCGCTCGCGGTTCAGCGCACCCGTGAGGACTTCGAGTTCCTTCGCCTTGGGCTCCCGCGTGAGACAGGTGGCGAATGCCCACTTCAACCGCGCCGCATCGTCGCCCGGCTGACCGAGCGCGCGCTCCGCGAAGGCTCGCGCCGCCTCCACGAATTGCACGTCGTTCAACAGCACGAGCGCCTGCAGCGGCGTGGTGGTGTTGGCACGGGAGACGGTGCAGACTTCGCGGTTGGGCGCGTCGAACGCCGCGAGGTTCGGCGGCGGCGCGGTTCGTTTCCAATAGGTGTACAGGGAACGCCGATACAATTTCTCGCCGTGATCCTGCACGAACGTCTGCGCCGTGGCCGGCGAGCTGCCGTAATGGCTGATCTCCCGCCACAGGTCACCGGGCGTATAGGGGTTCACGCTCGGCCCGCCGAGCCGCGGCACGAGCAGGCCGCTGACGTGCAGGGCGGTGTCGCGGATGAGTTCCGCCGGCAGCCGGAACCGCGGGCCCCGCGCCAGCAGGCGATTTTGCGGGTCGCGCTCCAGCGCCTCCGCCGTCGCCACCGACGCCTGCCGGTAGGTCTGGGAGCGCACCATCTGCCGCAACAAGGCCTTCACGTCCCAGCCGCTCTGAACGAATTCCACCGCGAGCCAGTCGAGCAGTTCGGGATGGCTCGGCCACTCTCCCTGCGAACCGAGATCCGCCGCGGTCGCGACGAGGCCCGTGCCGAAAAGAATCTTCCAAAAACGGTTTACCGCCACGCGCGCGGTCAGCGGGTTGTCCCGCATGGTCACCCACTGCGCCAGACCCAGCCGGTCCGACGACGCGCCCGCCGGCAGCGGCGGCAGCGTGGTCGGCACTCCCGCCTCCACCTTCTCCGTCGGTTGCGAGTAATCTCCGCGGTTCAGAATAAAGGTTTCCCGCGGCTGCGCCGCCACGTCCATCACCATCGTCGTGAACGACTCGGTGAGCACCGCGAGCCGCTCTTTCAGGTTCGCCAACGCGATCCGTTTGGCCCGGAGCTCGGGAGCGTGCGCCGCGCAGTACGTCCACAAGTTCGCGCGCACGTCGGCCGATCGCTGCGCGGGCGCCGTCCCAAGCGCCGCCACGATGTCGGCCGGAAGATCGGTGCCGTCATCGGAACCGGTGAGTACCTGAAGCTCAAACAGCCCGGGCACCTGCTCGCGGCCGTTGCCGAAGTTCAACTGCACCGTGAGGTACGGGGTTTTATCGCTCCGCACGGGTTCGGCAAACGTCGCCGTGAACGCCACCGGTCCCTCGGTCGCGAGGTCCGGCGCCCAGCCGGAATCGTTGCGCGGGTCGAGCGCTCCCAGAGGAGGATTCGCCGCCTGCCACGAAGTCGCCGTCACCCGTGAAATCGCCTGCAGCCGGTGCAGGTTGACCTGGTCGCCGGGCACCGCATCCGCCGTCACGGCCATCGCCGTGAGCATGAAAGATCCCTTCGCCGGACCCTCCGCGGCGGCTGGCATCGCGGCCGCGGCCTTCGTCGCCTTGGCCGGCCGGGGCGGCACGCGCACGCCCCGCGCCGCCGTGTTGGTCGGACCGTAGCCCCAGCCGACACCTGGCAGCTCCGGCTGCGGATGAAACACCGCGCGAATGCCCGTGATCGGGCGATCGAGTCGCGGCAGTTCCGTCGACACGTCGAAGGCCGCCATGGCAAACCCGGTGCCAATCCGCACGCGATTGCCGTCCTCGGGGGCAAAGCCGGTGCCGCGATTCGGCGTGGACACCTTTACGACCTTGACCGGGTGGACCGCCAGGTCGCGCCCACGGATCGCGAGCTGAGCCTGCTCGCGTTTTTCCCACGCCGCCAGCACGCGCGGGTCGGGCTTCGCCAAGTCTGCCTCGAGCGCCGCAATCTCCCGCCGGAGTTCCGGTGTTTCCGGCGAGCGCAACACGGTGCGCGCGCGGATCGAAGGGCCGGGATTCACGCCCGCGTTGCCGTCGAGCCCCTTGTCGCTGACCGTGTTGAAAAAAGCATACAGCCGGAAATAGTCCTTTTGCGTGATCGGATCGAACTTGTGGTCGTGACACTGCGCGCACGCCAGCGTGAGCCCGAGCACCGCCTCGCCCAGCGTCTTCACGCGGTCGGCGTTGTAGTTCAGCAGGTTCTCCTCGGGGATGGTGCCGCCTTCGTGCGTCACCATGTTGTTGCGCTGAAATCCGGACGCGATCAACTGCGCCTCGGTGCGATTCGGCACGAGGTCGCCCGCGAGTTGATCCACGAGAAAGCGGTCGTAAGGCAGGTTGTCGTTGAACGCCTGGATCACCCAGTCGCGCCACAGCCACATGTGCCGCCCACCATCGATGGAGAAGCCGTTCGTGTCGGCGTACCGTGCCGCATCGAGCCACTCGAGCGCCATGCGTTCGCCGAAATGCGGACTCGCGAGCAGCCGGTCCACGAGCCGGTCGTAGGCATCCGGGGCCGGGTCCGCGACAAACGCGGCCACGTCCTGCGCCGACGGCGGGAGTCCCGCGAGATCGTAGGACAGGCGGCGAATCAACGTCGCGCGGTCGGCCTCGGGCGAGGGCCGCAGCTTTTCGTCGTTCAACCGCGCGCGCACGAAGGCATCGATGGGATGCATCGCCGCCGTGATCGCAGGAGGCGCCGGCTGGCGCGGAGGCGTGAGCGACCAATGCGGCGCGTACTTCGCCCCCTGCTCGATCCAGGCTTTGAGAATTTCCTTCTGCGCCGCGGTCAGGGTCGCGTGGGCTTCGGGCGGCGGCATCACTTCGTCCGCCTCCGAACTGTTGATGCGCTGCCACACTTCGCTGCCCGCCGGATCGCCCGGCTTGATCCGAATCACGCCATTTCGTTCGGCATAGGCGGACTCCGCTTCGTCGAGGCGGAGCTTTCCCTTGCGTCCTTTCTCGTCGAACCCGTGGCAGGAAAAACAGTTCTCCGAAAGGATCGGCCGCACGTCCCGATTGTAGTCGATCTCGCGGGTCGCGGCAGAAACCAAGACGGGGGTCACCATCCACACTCCAACCAGGAACCAGGGGAAAAGGGGGCGAATCACGCTCAGGAGTGGATACAAACCTGGCCGGGGCGCAACGTCATCGATTGGCCCGCGTCGCACCGTGGAAAAGCGGCGTAAGATTCCACCCTGGGAGCGCCGGGCTCCAGCCCGGCCGAGGGCAACGGAAGCCGGGCTG
>JBEIHL010000340.1:0-4835 GCA_040381375.1 Opitutaceae bacterium | reverse complement strand
GCGGCCGCGCTCCCACGGAGGAGCCCCTTACCGCCGGAAGGACTTCGTGAAGTCTTCCGTCACATTCTGCACGACCTTCTTCTCGTGCTTCGACTCGGCGATGAGCTGGTTGAGCTTCTTCTCCCAGGCGGCGCTGTCCATCGGCAGCTCGACGGTCTGGCTGATGAGCGACGAGTAGAGCAGCACGTTGGCGAGTTCGACCGAACCCATGCCGTCGGCCCCGGGGGCAATGAGCGGAGTGCCGTCGAGGATCGCGTCGATGAAGTTCTGCATCAGCACCGCATGCGGATTGGCGATGTTGTCGAAGGGAATCTCGATGTTCCACACCTCGGGCTTGGCGAAGCCGCTCTTCGAAGCCTTGCTGAATTCGAGCATGTCGGCGTCGTTCCGGGTGAACGTCAGCTTGTTGTTTTCGAGCACAACCTTGCCGCGCGTACCGACGAGCTCGAACCGGTTGGTGCCGGGAGCCTCACCGGTGGACGAGACGAAGACGCCCGTGGCGCCGTCGGCCCACTCCCAGTACGTGGTGATGTTGTCCTCGACCTCGATGTTGTGGAACTTGCCGAGCTGGCAGAAGCCACGCACCCGCGCCGGCATGCCGCAGAGCCACTGCATCATGTCGAGCTGGTGCAGGCATTGATTGAGCAGCACGCCGCCACCCTCGCCCTTCCAGGTCGCGCGCCAGCCGCCGCTCGCGTAGTACGCCTCGGTACGGAACCAGTCGGTGATGATCCAGTTTACCCGCACGATCTTCCCCAGTTCGCCACTCTGGATGAGGTGCTTGATCTTCTGGTAGCGCGGATCGACGCGCATCTGGAACATGCCGGCGAAAACTTGCTGCGGGTGCTTCTGCGCCACTGCAATCAGCCGCTCGGCGTCGGCCTTGTGGGCGGAAATCGGCTTCTCGATCATCACGTTCAGCCCGTTCTCGAGGGCATCGATGCCGATCGTGGTGTGGAGGAAGTGCGGCGTCGCGACCACCAGGGCGTCGATTTCGCCGGAGCGGATCATGTCCTCGACCTTGGGAAACGTCTTCACGCCCGGCTTGCCCTCGAACGGCTTGAGGCTCGGCGCAAACGCGTCGCTGACCGCCGTCAACGAGCAGCGCGAAATCTTGTTATCGAGCAGGTACCCGGTGTGGAACTTGCCGATGTTGCCGAGACCAACGATGCCGAGACGAACGTTTTTCATGAAGGTAGAAGGTGGAGTGTGGGCGCGGGGAAAATTCGGCCGCAATCTCTTTCTGCTGCAAGGTGGAGGAGCCTGTCCCCAGGCTGCTGGTTAGACGCGATTCAAACCCCGCTCGATCTCCGCATGCTCAGAAGCGGCCTGTCGGGACAGGCCGCTCCACCCTATTTCAGCTCTTCGATATACGTCAGCAGATCCGCCATGTCCTGCACGCTTAGGCCGGCCTCGAGGCCCTCGGGCATGATGCTCTTGCCGGACGACGAACTGCCTCGGACGTTCGAACGCGGGAGAGCGACTTCGGCGCCGCCCATGACTTTGAGCACCAGTCCGGTGGCGTCGTCGCGGGCGATGATGCCCGAGTACGCGTTGCCGTCCTTGGTGTTCACGTCGAAGGCGATGTACTGAGGCGCCACTTCCTTGTGCGGGTCGATGATGGCGCTGAGCAGACCATCCCGCCCGCGGGTCTTCACCGTGACCAAGTCCGGTCCCAGCTCCATCCCCTGGCCCTCCGCCCGGTGGCAGACCATGCAGCGACCAAGGTAGTGCGCCTTGCCCCGCTCCGCGTTGCCCCGCGCAGTGATCGCCGGTTGAAACTTGGCCGCCACTTCCTCGCGCGAGGGCGGAATCACGGCCGCCAGCGCCGTCCGAGCCAGCGCCGCCACCTCCGGCGTCTTGTGCTTCGCGAGTGCCTGCACCTGCGAAGCACTCAGCGCCGCCGCGTCGACTTTCCCGGCCTTGACTGCCTCCAGCAGCGTCATGGCCCGCTCGTCGCGGCTGACGAGCGCCGTCAACGCCGCCTCGCGCGCCCGGGGCGTCAGGCCCGACCAGGACCGGACGAGCGTCGCACCAACCTCGCGTTCGCTGTGCTGCGCGAGGGTTCGCACCGCCGCCGCCTGCACCGACTCGGGCTGCCCCGGGGCCAACGCCGCGGTGAGCGCCTCACGCGACTGAGCATAATTGGAAACGCCCAGCAGCTCGATCGCTTCGAGTCGCGCGGACGCCGGGGCCTTCGCATCGGCCGTGGCCGCGGCGGAACGACTGATGACCGCCGCCAGCTTGCGGCCCGTGTCCGCCTGCTCGACCGAGAGTCCGGCCCGGCGCAGGCCGTCGCCAAGCGCGCGCAGCCACAACGGACTCGTGCCCGGCTGCGCCACGAAGTCGATCAGCGCGCCGTAGCCCTCCGCCGGCTTCGACGCCGCGCGGATCTCGATCAACCGGGCAATGAACGCCGCCGCCTGCTTCGCTTGCGCCGGATCGCGCGTGAGCGCGGGGAAAAGAATCTGGCCCGAGACCGCCGGCGGGCCGCTCAGTAGCGCCGCGCTCACCCACCGATCGCCGGAATCGCGCTGGGCGAGCTTCACGTAGGCGTTCGCGAGGGCCTGCTGCGCCGCGCCGGCGGCAACCTTGCCGTCAAGCGCGACCTGCACCGTGAACGCGAGCTGAAGTCGGACGCGCATGTCATCATCGTTCGCCAGCCCGCCGAGCTTCTCCGCCAGCGTCAGGCTGGTCGGGCCGCGCTCGATCAATTTTTCCGCCATCACGATGGCCCGCTCCCGCACCCGCGGATCGCGCTCTCCGAGGGAAGCCAGCACCGCCTCTTCGTTCAGCGAGCTGAGGCCGTCGAGGGCACCGAGGGCGTGGTGGCGCGCGAGGGGCGATTTGGTTTCGCGCACGAGCTTCGCCAGCAGCGGTACCGCCGCCTTGTCCTGGCGTTCGTAGAGCAGCCGTTGCGCGGTGTCGCGATGCCAGCCGTTCGCGTGCTCGAGCGTCGCCACGAGCTCGGCCGCCGTCGCCTTTCCGAGCGCGACGGAACCACGCCGCTGCCATACCGGATTGGTCGGGGCGATGCGGTAGATGCGGCCGCGATTGTTGCCATTGTTGAGGTCGAGGTGCCGCTTGATCTCGTCCGGAATGCTCCACGGGTGCTCGATCACCTCGCGGTACATGTCGAGGACGTAGAGCGTGCCGTCGGGAGCGTTCGCAAAATTCACGACGCGCACCCAGGTGTCGTTGCTGGCGGCAAACTCCATGCCCTGTTCGTCCTCGGGTCGGCGTCCCTGCAGGCTGGCGCCGTTCGGATAAATTTTCTTCCGGTGCACGAGCTGTCCGCCGGCGTCGCCCGAGAACGTGTTGTTCACGAAGTCCTCGCCGTACGCGTCACCGCGATAAACGGTCGTGCCGCTCGCACCCGTGAAGTAGCCGCTGACCCGTCCGCCGCCTTCAACGGCGCCCTTGACCACGCCGCCAATGCGCCAGCGCGTGCGAATGATCCGCCAGGGTTCGTCCGGACTCAGACGGAACACTTCCGCCGCTCCACCATCGGCGGCGATGCTCTGCCGCGCCGGGGGCAAATTGAAAAACGGGTTCCGCCCCGCATACTGGTCGTCGTAAACCCAGAACTGGAGGTGATCGGAATTCGAGCAGGCAAACTTGCGACCGTAGTTGTCGAAACTCATGCCGTACTGCGCACCACCGCCCTCGAAGCCCGTCTCATAGGTGACCGGATCAAACCAGAAACCTCGCCCGCCGAGTTCGACCTCGGGCATGTCCGGGCGTTTGAGATTCTTGATCTTGCCGCGGCTGCCGGAGGAGGTCTGCACGTGCACGCGATTGTCCTGCCCCCACATGAAGCTGTTGAGCAGCGCCTGGACATTGAGTCGTGCGAGGCCCGAACCAAATCCAGTCAGCACTTTCTCCCGCACCTCCGCCTTGCCGTCGCCATCGCGATCTTCGAACCGCCAGATGTCGGGCGTGGCGCCGACGAACAGTCCGCCCTTCGCCCAGATCAGGCCGGTCGGCCAGGGCAGGTTGTCGGCAAACACCGTGCTCTTGTCGTAAACGCCGTCACCGTTCGTGTCCTCGACGACCGAGATGCGCCCAAGGTGCGGGTTGCGGTCGCGCTCTTCCGAGTAGTCGATCATCTCGCAGACGAACATCCGTCCGTTCTCGTCGAAAGTGACCGCCACCGGATCCCGCACGAGCGGCTCGGCCGCCGCGAGTTCGAGCTTGAAGCCCGACTTGACCTTCCAGGTGGCGATCGCGTCCTTCGGCTCCACCGCCGGATACCGCGGCAGATCCTTCGCCGGATCAACGGACACCGAGCCCTTGGTGGCGCCGTAGGCTTCGCGGTACGTGTTGAGATGGGCGGGAGTGTCGGCGGCAAACACCGAGGCCCCGGCGGCGGACGCAAGCGCGGCGAGCAGGAAAGGTTTCATCGAGGAATCACGGATAATTGGTAACCTTTCGGTTACACGTCAACTCCGGCACCTATTCTCAGCCTCGGCCGCCCAGGTGGCGGTCGATGAACGCGAACGCCTTTTCGCGCATCGGGTCGTGGAAATCGTGGCCATCCATATGCGCGAGGTTGTCGAACTTGTCCTCGGCGCCGTGCAGCGCGTAGATCTTCCTCACGTTCGCCCGCAGGTTTTCCCAAGCCGGACGGGTGAGCGGTTCGTCCTCCACCTTGAAGCCGACGTCGTTCAGCGCGATGATGTTCAGGAACGGCCGCGGCGCCGCCAGTGCGAGCAGTTCGTGCACGTCGATCGGCAGCGGCTTGCCGGCGAGAATGTACGGGCGCAGCGCCGGGCGCCCCGTCCACCAACTCGTGCGCGCATGGTTGAAGGGATTCTGCTGCACGCGCGAGGGGT
>JBEIHL010000339.1:0-4840 GCA_040381375.1 Opitutaceae bacterium | reverse complement strand
GGCTTCCTCCCAGAGGGCGAATTTGCGCCAGTGACTCTTCTCGCCGAGGTGCCAGCCGTGGTCACCCCAGAGCACAATGATGGTGTTGTCGCGATAGGCTGACTTCTCGAACGCGTCGAGCAGCCGCCCGAGGTTCATGTCACAATACGCGACCGTGGCGAGGTACGCCTGCACCGCTTCCCTCCACCGGCCGGATTGCAGCATTGCGGCGTGGTCGCCTTCCGGCCGCGCCATGCGCACGCCAGCCGGCGGGACATCGTCGAGGTCGTTCTCGAGGTGCGGCGGCAGCTTGATGCTGTCGAGCGGGAAGAGGTCGAACCACTTGCGCGGCACATTCCACGGCATGTGTGGCTTGTGGAAACCGACGGCGAGGAAGAACGGCTTGTCGTGCTTCTTCGCGAGCGACGCGATGCCGTAGTCGGTGATCGCCCAGTCGGGAATCTCGTTGTCCTGGCAGTCGAGCGGAGCGAACCGGATGCCGCCGACGCCGTCGCTCTGCCCCGCCGGCACCGCCGGATAACGCCCCTCCTTTTCGAGGTAGTGGTCCCACTCGGTCGGCCGACGATACGACTCATGGTAGATCTTGCCGGCGCCGTGCACGAAATAACCCGCGTTGCGGAATGCGGTGGTGAGCATCTTGTCCGCTCCGAGGAGCGGACGGAAATCGATGTTGTTCTCGTAGACGGCCGTGGTCGACGGCCGCATGCCCGACATCAGCGCGGCGCGCGACGGGTTGCACGATGGCGACGCGCAATACGCTCGCGTGAACGACGTGCCCATGCGGGCGAGACGGTCATAGTTGGGTGTCTTGCTTTGTGGGTTGTGGCCGAAGTAGCCGACCCAGTCGCGCAAGTCGTCGACGGCGATGAACAAGACATTGGGTTTCGTGGGCAGCGCGGCCGCCAGAGAGGAGGCAACAGCGAGCAGGGGCGTGATCAGGAGCAGGCGAAGTCGAGTCGTCATGGGGCGGGGTGAGCGTGGCCTCCGGGCGTAAAATGTCGATCCGCGCGGTCCGTGGAATTTTTCCGCAACGTTCCAATCGGTCGGTGCGACTTGCGGCCACGTCGGCCCTTGCTCTTCTTCTGCCATTCCATCCCGCGCTGGAGTCCGCTTTTTCTCGCGCCGCATCCGTTGTCGCCCTACCGCTTTTCCCTCATGCCTGTTTCTCACCGTCCTTCTCACCTCCGGTTCGGTTTCGCGCTCGTTCTCGCCCTTGCGACGGGCCTGCTCCCGGGTCGTGGCGCTTCCGCCGCCGCGCCGGTCGTCGGAGCGGGAAACAACAGCCCTGTGCTCCTGAGCCCGTTCGAGGTGAGCAGTCCGCAGGATGAAGGTTACCGGGTGGCCGCGGCGATCACCGGCACCGGGACGGCGGGCCTGATCAAGGACACCCCGCTGAACATCAGCATCGTGTCGCAGGAGCTCATCGCCGACCAGGCCGGCAACCAGCTCATCGACGTTTTGCGCTCCGCCAGTTCGGTGGCGCTGCAGGTGAAGGACGAGTGGATGATCCTGATTCGCGGCTACACCGGGCCGCAGTTCGTCAACGGCCTGCCGGCTGGGCAGGGATTGACGCTGTACGATGTGGATCGCGTCGAGGTGGTGAAGGGCCCCAACGCGGTGTTCGCGGGCATCTCGAATCCCGGTGGCACGGTGAACCTAATCAAGATGAGACCGAGCTTCTTCCCGCGGCACTCGTTCGATGCCAGCTTCGGCACGTTTGACCACAAGCGCTTCGTTTTCCGCACCTCGGCGCCGGTGCTCAAGGACAAGATCGCCTACAGCTTCGTGTACGGGCAGACCGACGAGGAGAGCAACATCGACTACATGTTCACGCGCGAGCGGTTCTACAGCGGAGCGCTGACGGTTCGTCCGCTGTCGAACCTGTCGTTCACCGCTCGCTATGCCGACCTCGACCGCGACGCCGGGCGGAGGCCGCACACCGTGGTGAGTCACCCACTCTACCAAGAGCGCGACCAGGAGGCGATCCGGCTCTTCGACCGGCTCGGTCTGCCCCGGCCGGCTTCGTATCCACAGGTCGAGAACGGTTTCGTGCGCAACGCCGCGGGCCAGCCGATCACGACCGGTCGCGCGGTGCCGGAGGGCGTCGACGCCTTCATCGCGCGCACGCTCGGGCCGAATGTGGTGCCCTATCCGGGGGTCTACTCGCGCGACTTCTTCCCTAGCGACTCCTTCAACTACAACGGGCCGGACGGTCGCGACAGTTACCAGAACAAGACCACGTCCTTCGAGGGCGAGTGGGTGGCGTCGCGGGAATTCGCCCTGCGCGGCGTGTTCCAGCAGGTCGACAGCCACCGCATGCGGCGCGAGTTCAACGGCCTGCGCCCCGTCGCCGGTCAGCGGATACGCAGCTCGATCTCCGACTTCAAACCGGCCGCGGTCACCTTCGCGGCGAAGATCGAGGGTGTCTACAAGCAGAACCTCGGCCGATTCGGCCAACACGACCTGCTCGCCGGCTTTCAGCACGATGGCGGCAAGGACATGATCAATCCGAACACGATCGCGACCTCGCGCGTGCTCAACTACGACCCGTCTACGGGCCCGATCCCGAGTCTGCTGCAGCTAATGCGCGACCAGTATGGGCCGGGTTACAACGAGCCCGGGGTGGTGCGCAAAGGCGGCGGACACTCGAACGCGTACTACGGTGTCCTGCAGTCGTCCTTCCTCCAGGATCGCGTGCGCACCCTCGTGGGTGGCCGGCAGGTGACGAATTACCGTCCGACGGACGACAACCGTGACGGGATCGACCAGGATTTCCGGATCCGGAAGGTTCTGCCGCACTACGCCGCGCTGGTGCGCGTCACACCGGCGGTGAGCCTCTATGGCAGTTTCAGCCGGACCTTCGTCCCGCAGCGCCAGCAGACCGCGGACCTGGCGGCGATCCGCGCGACGCAGGGTGAGCCTACGTCGCCGAACTACCGGCCGCCGTCGGTCGTTCCCACCCGGTTCCTCACCGCCGAACAGCTTGGGCGCGGCTGGGAAGTTGGCTCGAAGTTTGAACTCGGTCAGGGCCGGATCTTCGGGACGCTCACGTATTTCTCCAATCAGGAATCGGGTCGCCTTGATGTGGATACGACGAACCAGGTGCTCTACCAGCTTCCGGGTGCCACGGTGCGTACGCCGGGCGGCCGGACCCGGACGGAGGGTCTGGAATCCGAATGGGTCTGGACTCCGGGCCGCAATTACCAGGCCCTGGTCAGCGGCAGCTACTTTTTCGAAAAGAACGAGGTTTCAAACCTCTCCGACGCGCGCGAGGTTGGTTCGCACCTCGAGTCGGTTCCCCGCTTCACGGTGAACGTGTGGAACAAGTATACCGTTACGACGGGCGCACTGAAGGGTGCTTATGTCGGCGGCGGCGTGAATGTGATGGGCGAAACCTACGTGCACCCAAGCTGGACGATTCCGATCAAGACCGAAACGGTCGCGCTGTTCGACGCGATCTTCGGCTACGAGACGAAGCTGGGGGACCTGCCGGTCAACGCGCGGCTGAACATCCGCAACCTCCTCGACAAGCACTACCTCAACGGGACGTTCCAGTACGGCGAGCCGCGGACGATCATCGCGTCCATTGGCGTGCGGTTCTGAGCAAGGGTGGTTGAAGTGGGGGAAGCGTCTTCGATTTCTCTCCAGCAGCCTGGGGACAGGCTGCTCCACCTCACCAGGCGGCCAGGGGAGCGGGGACGGTTGGGGTGGTGGACGGCTCGCCCGGGATGAGCTGCACGATCAGGCGCTGGCTCTGGCGGGGGGCGGCGCGGACTTCAAACCCGAGCAGGCGCGTGCCTGCGTTGCGCGCGTCGGTCGCGGCCGGCGGCGGATCCGTCGGGTAGATCGCGAGGGTGGCGCCGACTGGCTCGACGACGCGAAAGGCGAGGGTCCGGCCCTGCTGCGTGAGCGTGGCCCGGCCTGGGCCTTCGATCTTCACGTCGGCGCGGGTGACCATCGCCCACCGCACGCGCGCCTCGCGGTCGAGGGCGGTAAACTCGTCCTGCACGCGCACGCTGAGATCGGACTCGAGGGCGACGCCGCGGCGCGTGGACGCGAGCTGACCGGCGTAGACCGGCGTGAGATCGACGACGGTGCGGCCGTCCTTGCTCAGCACCAGCGGCGCGTGACCGTCGACGCGCTGTTGCTGGCCGTCGACCTGCAGGACGTTGTGACTGGACGTGCCGAGGCGAAACACGTTCCACCGCTCGGAGTCCTGCGTCTTGCCCCAGAGTTTGATGCCTTTCGATTCGAGCGAATGGTAGTCCTGCATGCCGAGATCGTCGGCCCAGCGGACGCCGCCCGCGTCCATGACGAAGGCGCCGACGTCCATGTGCGCGTGGTTCACCGACGGTGAGCCGCCCTTCACGGCGACGAAACTCGCCTCGCGGTCCCAGCTGCTGCGGTGAAACGCCACGGGATTGGGCCCGCCGCCTCTCCACGAGCGGGCGGGTGGCGGAGTGGGCCGGTTGGTGCCGGGGGCATGCCAGAGCAGCAGCATCGGATCGGTGCGGTCGCGGCGGCTGGCCGCCCCGGACGCGGCGCGGGCGACGAGTCCGGGCCACTCGTGCCACAGCAGGTACGGTTGCTGCCGGCGGGCGGCGAACCAGAACATCGCGGGTGTAGCCGCCATGCTGTTACCACCGGCATCCGCGTAATTGAAGGGCAGGCCGGAGGGCCCTACGACGTGCAGGAAATAATCCGCGGTGGGCAGAAATCCAGGCTGTGCGGAAAGTCCGAAGTCGCGGCCGAGCGTCGTCTCCAGGGCGGAGATCAGCAGCACGTTGAAGGTCGTGCCGTAGACCCAGTAGCTCGGTCCCTCGGGGTAGGCGCCGTCGGG
>JBEIHL010000338.1:0-4846 GCA_040381375.1 Opitutaceae bacterium | reverse complement strand
GGTCTCGTCGAGATCGATGGGCTTCGTGATGTAATCGACGGCCCCGACGTTGAGGCCCTCGAGTTTGCTTTCCTTGTTCGTGCGCGCGGTGATGAAGATGACCGGGATGCCGCGCGTCTCCTCGCTCGCCTGCAGCCGCTGGCAGACCTCGATGCCATCCATGTCCGGCATCATCACGTCGAGCAGGATCAGATCCGGCTTCTCCTTCTGGACAGACTCGAGCGCCTCAAGGCCCGTATACGCGGCGCTGATACGGATGCCTTCTCGCTCCAGCTTGCGCTTCAGCAACTGGACGTTGATGGGCTGGTCGTCGACGACCAGGACAAAGGGGGCGGGCATGTGAGGGGGAGGAAAGTGAATCCGGTCCGGCGGCGCAAGCCGGCGAAGGCCATTCGCGCGCGCCGTGGGCAGGTCAGAGCCGGCGCTGCCGGTACGCCTTGACCGTGTTCTGCAGCAGCATCGCGACCGTCATCGGGCCGACGCCGCCGGGTACCGGCGTGATCTTCGAGCAGAGCGGCGATACCGCGTCGAAATCGACGTCGCCCGTGAGGCGGTACCCGGATTTCTTCGTCGGGTCGGGCACGCGGTTGATGCCGACATCGATCACGACGACGCCGGGCTTGACCATGTCGGCCGTGACGAAGCCGGCGCGACCGATCGCGGCGATGAGCACGTCGGCCTGGCGCGTGATCGCCGGCAGATTGGTCGTGGCGGAGTGGCAGACGGTAACGGTGGCGTTGGCGCCGGCCTTCTTCTGCAGCGCGAGCAGGGCGACCGGTTTGCCCACGATGAGGGAGCGGCCGAGGACGACGACGTGTTTGCCCTTCAGGTCCACGCCGCTGCGCGCGAGTAGTTCCATGATCCCGGCGGGCGTGCAGGCGACGAAGCCCGTGCCGTCTTCCTGCGCGACCTTGCCGAGGTTGAGCGTGTTGAACCCATCGACGTCCTTGTCCGGCGAGACCCGGCGGAACACGGCGACTTCGTCGATGGGTTTTGGCAGCGGCGACTGGACGAGGATGCCGTCGACCGTGTCGTCGGCGTTAAGTTCATCGAGCAGGGCGAACAGCTCGGCCTGCGAAATCGTGACCGGTGGCAGGATGATGCGGCTGGTGAGTCCGACGTCCGCCGCGGTCTTCTCCTTTTTTTTCACGTAAGAGACAGACGCCGGATCCTCTCCGACGCGCACCAGCGCGATGCAGGGCCGGCGGCCCGAAAAGGAGGCGACCTCCGCCTTGAGTTCCGCAATGATCGCCGCGGCGATCTGGTTTCCGTCGATGAGGTCCATGTTCTTTCAGAAGGAGCAAGGAGCAGGGAGCAAGTACCAGGAGGAAAACAATTCTAAATGCGGACAAGACCGGTGTTCACCTCTCCGACTCATTCTTGCCCCTTGTCCCTTGCTACCTGCTCCTGCGCGCAACGCGCGCTACTGCAGCCGCAGGGTCTCGACCATGATCACGATTTCCTTCGTGTCGGGCACGGGCTTGGCCGCGCCGAAGACGACGACTTTCTTGCCGACGTATTTTTCAATTTGCTCGGTGAGGAGCAGCTTCGAGGTGTCGACGTAGGCGTAGCGTTTGCCGGCGTCATCGTTGAGCGCGTAGTCGTAGGGCCGGCGTGGGGCGAACGCCCGGCGGGTGGCGACGAAGTGGCCCGCAAATTGCCGCGGCAGTACGCTGCCGCCACCATCACCGGCGTCCGAGGTCGGAGCCGCCTGGCCGGGAGCGGTCGACGTGACCGCGGCCGGTGCCGCGGGGGTGTTGCCGGTCGGTGCGGCGGCCGGCGTCGTCGCCATGGCGGGAAGGGCCGGATCGGATCCGACGCGCACGAAGCCGGTGAGTTTCTTTTCGAGGGAAAGTTGCGTCCATTTGCCCTTGAGCCCGGAGATAGTCGTTTTGTCGCCCTTCTCGGCGATCGTCAGCACGGCACCATCGGCCTTGGGGGCGAGCCGGATGGGCGTGCCGGGTTTCACGTCGAGGGCCTTGGTCAGATCCTTGTTCTCGACGTAGCCTTCGAAAGGCCCCGCCAGTTCCACGGCGATCCAGCCGGCGGGCAGATCGGCGGGGGCGCTGAGTGACGCGGTCGGCTCAGTCCCGGCTTTGAGAACCGTGATGGCCGGCGAGTTGGCATCCGGCTTGGTGTGGACGGCGGCGGGTCCGGCGAGTGGGGCGCCGGAAAGGCGGGTCGCGGCGACAGCGGCGAGAACGGTCAGAACCCGGAGGGCGGCGAGGCAGGGTTTAGTCTTCATGAACGGCAGGGTCGGCGGAAGTCGGGCGGAGCGCGTGGGATGTGGCTTCGAACGTGGCCCGCGGCGTGCGCGGGTTGCGGAAGAGGGACTCGATCTCTTTCGTAGGGAGCATCTTTCCTCCCCGCAACGGGATTCCCTTCAACTGCAGCGCGCCGATCTGGTAACGGCGAAGCCGTTTCACCTCGTAGCCCAGCGTCGTGAAGACCTGGCGGATCTCGCGCTTTTTTCCGTGATGCATGTGCACATCGAGGTCGGTCGAAGCCTCGCTGCGGTCAGCGTTGATCAGCGCGGCCCGTTCGACCTTGAGTCGTTCACCTTCGACCACCACGCCGCGGACAAGTTGCGCGAGCCGGCCGGCGGGAAATGGCTGTTTGTGGATCACGTGGTAGCGCGTCACGACCACGTTGGACGGATGCATGAGCCGGTTGGCGAGTTCGCCGTCGGTCGTGAGGATCACCAAACCTTCGCTATCGAGATCGAGGCGGCCGGCGCAGAAGAAGCGAAACTTCGAGAACTCCCGGGGCAGCAGCTCAAAAACGGTCGCGGCGTGGTGGGGATCCTCGTTGGAACAGACCAGCCCGCGCGGCTTGTGCACGGCGACGGTGATCTTCGGCTGCGCGGTCGTGCGGACGGTTTTGCCGCTGACGGTGACCTTGTCGATGCCCGGCACGACCTTCTGACCCACCGAGGCCACGGTTCCGTTGACCCAGACCTCGCCCTGGGTGATCAGCGCCTCCGCCGCGCGACGCGAGCACATGCCGGCGTCGGCGATGAATTTCTGCAGGCGGATCGGTTCGGCGGATGCCATCCCGCAACTGGGCGGCAAATCGCCGGCCGCTGCAAGCATGTGAAATGGGTCGAGCGCGCACGACGCTTCAATCTTCCGGCTGTGATCTTCCGGCTGTGGGAGCGGCTTTATGCCGCGACCCGACTTTCGACGCCACGTTCGGTCGCGGCGTGAAGCCGCTGCTACAGTGCAGGCCGAAATTTTCACCCGTTTCCCCCCGATCGTTCAGCGCAACCTTGTCAACGCGCGGGGCGGCGTGCCTAGTCGGCTCGTCCGGTTTTCCGTTTCCCCACTGCTGCTGCGCGCGCATTCCGTTATGAAAAACAGTCCCGCCACCCGCCGTCGCTTCATGGCTCATTTCGCCGGCCTTGGCCTCGGCTCCACGCTGTTGCCCGGCGTGTTGTGGGGGCAGGTGACTCAGTCCGGCCAGGGCCGCGTCACGGCGGAAATGCTGAAGTCGGCTCTCGCGCTCTCCGGGCTCGAGTTCGACGCCGAGGCCCGTCAGGCGATGCTGCGCGGCGTCAATCAGAACCTCGAGCGCTACGAAAAGCTGCGGGAGGTGGATATCCCGGACGACGTCGGGCCACCGTTTCATTTCACTGCCCTGGTCCCGGGCATGACGGTCGACCGGACCCGGCGGCCCTTTCGTCCGAGCGCGGTTCGCGGGCTGAAACGGCCGGCGAATCTCGAGGACGTCGCGTTCTGGCCGGTGCGCCATCTTGCGGAGCTGATCCGGACGAAGCAGGTGTCATCAGTCGAGCTCACGCAGATGTACCTCGCGCGCCTGCACCGGCTCAACGCGAAGCTCAACTGCGTCGTCACGTTTCTCGATGACCTCGGCCTGCAGCAGGCGGCGCAGGCCGACCGCGACATCGTGGCGGGAAATTATCGCGGCCCGCTGCACGGCATTCCGTGGGGAGCGAAGGACATCATCGCCGTCAAGGGTCACCCGACCACCTGGGGCTCCGCGGTGTACCGCGACCGGGTGATCGACGTCGATGCGGCGGTCGTCGAGCAGTTGCGCGAAGCCGGGGCGGTGTTGATCGCAAAGCTGACCACAGGCGAGTTTGCCCACGGCGATCGGCATCTGCTGGGTCAGACGAAAAACCCCTGGAACCCGGCCGTCGGCTCCAGCGGGTCGTCCGCCGGATCGGCGTCGGCGACGGCGGCGGGCGGGGTGGCCTTCGCGATCGGCTCGGAAACCGCCGGTTCGCTGCTCAGCCCCGCGATGGTCTGCGGCGTGACCACGCTGCGCCCCACGTTCGGTCGGATCAGCCGTCACGGGGTGATGGTGCTTTCCTGGACGCAGGATCGGCTTGGGCCGATGTGCCGGTATGCCGAGGACTGCGCGTTGATCATGAACACGGTGGCGCTGCCGGATGGACGTGACCTGAGCGTGGCGGACATTCCGTTCAACTGGGACGCGCGCCTCGACGTCCGGAAGCTGCGCGTCGGCTACCTGACCGATGGCTTCGAGAGCGCGACCGGCCGCACGCGGGAGAACGCGGACAAGTTCCTCGCTCTGGTCCGGGCGCTCGGGATCACACTCGTGCCGGTGACGGTGCCCAAGTTTTCCCAGTACACCGCCGCCTTGGGCGTCGAGAAGGCGGTCTTTCACGACCGGCTGTTTCGCAGCGAGCGGGCTCGTCAGATCAGCCGGCCTGATCTCGCCGCCGGCTTTCGTTCACCGCGCACGGTCAGTGCCGTCGACTACCTGATTTCTCAGCGCGTGCGGACGATGTTGATGATGGAGTTGGCCGAGGCCACCGCCGGCGTGGACGTGTGGCTATCGATCGGGACCCATTCAAAGGGCG
>JBEIHL010000337.1:0-4858 GCA_040381375.1 Opitutaceae bacterium | reverse complement strand
GGTCTTGCTGCTGAGCGCCGTGATTCGGCCGAGTTCGCGAAACGCATCCGGGCTCGCCGCGGCGAGCGCGACGTCGCCGCGTTCACTCTGGATCAGAATGAGGTCGTCGACCAGCAGAGTCTGGCCCGAGCCATAGAGGCCGCCCTTCCAACGGCGAACGCCGGTGTCGGCCTCGACGCAGGCGAGGAAACCGTCGTCCAGACCGTAGAAAAATCCGTCGTACTGGGCCACGCTGTTGAACTGGGCTTTGAGCCGGATGTTCTTCCACTTCGACTCGGCGGCGAGTTGCCCGTCCGGGCCGGCGGTCACGTGAAACAACTCGCAACCCATGCCATAGCCGGCGCTGACGAACAGACGGTCGCCGCTGAGCACCACCGGTTGGGCGGCCTTCGGGGTTTTGTCGCTACCCCAGCGCTGGCTCAGCCACTCCTGGCCGGTGACCGGGTCGTGCAGGGAGAACGTCGCCGCATTGAAGGCGACGATGGTCGGCCGCCCCGCGAGCGTCGCGACGATCGGCGAGGAATAACTCGCGCGGTCCGTGCCGCTGCGCCAGCGGGGTTCCCCGGTGGCGCGATCGTAGGCCAGCACCGTGGGGCCGTCACCCTGCCCACCAGTGACGACGACGAGATTTTCGAAGACCAGGGGAGAGGCGCTGATGCCCCACTCGAGGTTCTTGAGTTGGTTTTCGCCGAGAACATCCCGTGACCACACTTTGGCACCGGTGACCGAGTCGAGGCAGTCGAGCACGCCGGTGGCGCCATAGGCAAACACGCGGCCGCGGTCGATCGTCGGTGTGGAGTGAGGCCCTTCGCCCGCCTGCCACTGGGCGAAGCGCGTCGGCCGCCGGTGCGCCCAAATCAGCCGTCCCGTGAGCACCTCGTAGCAACTGACCCACTCCTCCTCTCCTCTTTGCTCCTGCGTGTAGGCACGGCCCGCCACCACCGCGTACGAGGCCCAGCCGGTTCCGACGGGCTGGCGCCAAAGCTCCCGCGGGGGCGACTTCGCCCAGTCGCGCGCCAGCCCGGCACCGGTGACAATCCCATCCCGCCGCGGACCAAAAAACTGCGGCACGTCCGGCATCGGGATCACGGTTGCCGCTGCCGATTCCGGCGGCACGGAATTCGCGGACGCCTTCACCGCCAGCGGCCGCGCCGACCACTTCCAGACCAGCTTTGGCAGGCCGCGCCCGTCGATCGTCCCATCGACGCGGAGCGAGAGTTTCAAGCCGACCCCGATCAGGGCCAGGCCTCCCGCTGCCAACAGCCGGAGACGCCACGAAAAGCGGCTGAGAAAGATAAACCAGAGAAGGCTGAGCAGCAGGGCCAGAACGAAGACGGCGCTCTGGCCCCACAATTGGACATTGCGATCCATGTCGGCCTGGAGCTCGAGGACAGCGAGACCGCCGAGGGCGAGCAGCCAGATGATCCCGGGAATCCACGCGCGGTGCCCGCGGCGGACAGAAGGGACCGAAGGGGTGTTCATGTGAGCCGAAGTAAGCCCGATCCCGGCCCCCGCCAAGTGAAAGTCAGAAATTTCCTTTGACGCCCAGAATCACGATCGTACCCGACGTCGCCGTGAGCCGGCGGCTGGCGTAGTGCGGGGTCTGGGAGCCGGAGGCCATCGTCAGCTGCGGCGCATTGAACGCGTTCTGCACGTTGGTGAACAGCGACAGCCGTTTGTTCAGCAGGACGATGAGGTTGAGATCGAGCGTGACCCGCTTTCTTTCGCTGAGGAACGCGTCCGATCCCAAGGTCGGCTGCGCCGTACCCACCTGATCGCCCCGGTAGTTCCACTTGGCCATGAAAATCGCGGGGTTCTTCTTGAAGGAGAAACCCCAGTTCACGCTCTCGGGGATGAACTCGCTGAAGGACGCCAGTTGGTGACCCTCGAGCCGGAGTTTGGTCCCGTTCGCGAAGACGCTGAAGTAACGCGGCCAGCCGCCCATCTGTTCGAACGAGTGTTTGAAATTCATCTCCACGCCCGTGACGCGCGCGTCGCCGGAATTGAAGGTGGTGCTCACGGTCCAGCCGACATAACGCGGATCAAGGTCCAACTCGGCGGCGTCCGCCCCGGTGAGTATCTTTACCGAGTCACCAAAAAAATCGGTGATGTTCTTCTGAAACGCTCCGACGCTGATCAAGCCGCCCGTCCGCGTATAATACTCCAACGACAGATCGTAGTTGTCCGCGTGCCACGGCTTCAGGCCGGTGTTCCGCACCGTGATGCGGCCGGTGGTCGTGGTGGGATCCGCCGGGTTGTCGTCTTCGGCCACGTCGGTGTTCGGAATGATGTCGGTGAAGTCAGGCCGCCCGTAGGTCTTGGCATAGGCCAGGCGCAGGACAAGGTTCTCGGTCACATTGTGGTTGAGATGCAGGCTCGGGTAGAAGCCATCGTAGCTGCGGCTGGCCCGGGCGGCGCGCTCCTTCAGCGTCAGCCGCAGCGATTCGAGCGAACCCGCCGCGCCCGCCTCCGGTTTTCGGATACGCGCGCCGGCGGCATTGCGGGCGAAGGTGCCGTCGGCATTCCGGAGAAACTCGGCCGAGGGATCCGACAGTGCACCGCGCCCGGCGGTCTCCGTCTTTTCGTACCGCACTCCACCCAACAGTTGGGTGCGGCCCCGGAACAGCTTCACCTCGGCCTGACCGTAGAGCGCCGACACGTTTTCCTCCACCCGCTCCGAGTTGCGGATCGCAAAGGTCTGCGCCGCGACAATCTGCGCCGGCGTCTGGGCAAACAGCGCCGGGTTGGCCTGAAACGCCTCCCAGACGAGCTTGGGTGAAATCTGCGGGGTCGAGGCGCCGTCCGATTTCGGACCCGTGGCATCATTCCGGTACACCGGCGACACGTAAGGGGCGGGCGAAAAGCTGCCGTTGAGGCCGTTGTAGTTCCAAGTCATGTTCTGCAGGCGCACGTCCCGGGTCTGGGTCTTGCTCCGGCCACCCATCTGCACGGACGTCGGCACGGGCAGAAAATTCAACTGCTTCCGGACGTCGAGGTTCGCGCCATCAATGATCTCGTCCGAGTCGCGGGGGGTGGAGTTGGCGGTCGAGAGGCGGAAGTTCCGGACGTCGGAGAGATCAATCGGCTGGTTGGCGTTGTTGAACACCTCGATCCGTCCGGGCCGCATTTCGTTGATTTCGCTGAACCGCACCCGGGCCGGTTCGACCAGGGCGACCCCGAGCTGACGGAAGTTGCCCGCGTGCGTGTCGCGGACCCAGAGCTTCGCCGTCGAGCGGCTCGCCCCCGCCAGGATCCGCCAGTTGCCGTCGTCAAAGCGATAGTTGAGATTGTTGCCGACGTTGTTCTTGTTGATCCAGATTGAGGCGCCCGATGCCAGGGTGACCGTGCCCCGGCCGGTGGGCCCGCTGGCGAAGTCGGGCCCGAACGTCAGGCCCGACCCGGTCGCCGGATTCGGCGTGGCATTCGTGCCCAGGTTGGAAATGAACTTCGTCGGCGTCTGGCTATAGATAGAGTACGTGCCCTGCACGCCGAACGACAGCACCGCGTTGGCGTGCACGCGCCAATCCGCCTTCACGCCGGCTGAGTAGCGGTCGAAGATCGCGAGGATGTTGGTCGCGTCGTAGACCTGCAGATACGGTTTGGAAATGCTCGCGCCGCTGCCCGCCAGCGTCGCGTTAAAGGTGGTGCGCCGCTCCTGATTCTCGACGTACTTGCTGCGCGCCCCGCCAGTGATCACGAGGCCGAAGTTTTTGCTCAACGGCAGCGTATAGTCGAACATCGCGCCCGGCCGGATCTTGAAGATTTTCTTATCGTTGAGGTGCGGCGTGCGCTTTAAATCGGGGCGGTGTGAACTGGCCGTGAGATCGAGGTTGTAGTTGAACGAGGCGCCCTGCCGCTCAAAGGCGCTCTTGCTAACCATGTTGATCGAGCCAGCCAGGGAGTCCGCCGGGTTGGCCGGAGTCGGCACCTTCGTCACCTCGATCCGCGCCAGATTGTTGAGCGACATCTGACTGAAATCGAAGAACCGCGCGTTGCCGGTGACGTTCGAGGTGTTCGCCAGCTGGGAGCCATCGGTCGATACCGCCACCATCCCGGCGCTGAAACCGCGGACGCTGATGCGCGCGGCCGCCGTCTGGTCGCCGGAACGATCGTAGAGCGCGGTCACGCCGGGCAGAAACTTCATCATCTCCGCCACATTGCCGTCCATGACGTCGCCAAATGAATCCGCCGACACGACCAGCTTCACGTTGGGGGCAAAGCGCTGCTCGTTGTTCGCAATGGCCATCGCGTCCGTTTCCCGGGACGACGCGACCACAAAGGAGTCGAGCTTCAGCACCTTGGCGTCCGCGCCGTGACGGGTGCCGCTGGTGAGCTGGACATCGCGCTCGACGCGTTGGCCGGCCAGGACCTTCAGCGTGATGGTCTGCGGCTCCAGCCCCGTGTAGAACACCTCGATCGTGATCTCGCCCGCCGGCGCATCGGGGATGAGGTAGGTGCCGGATTCATTGGTGAAAACCGTGCGATCGGTGGCGCGGACCGAGATCCGGGCATTGTTGAGATAGTTGCCCGAAAGGGCGTTTTGCACGCGGCCGGTGACGGTGCCACGGTCATCAGCGTTCTTCGCCGACTCAGTCTCCGCTGCCCGGGCGCAAGGAGCGGGCACCACCGCGGATGCGATCCAAACAAGCATTAGGGCAAGGGGAAAGCGGTTCTTCATCAGCGGCACAATCTGAACGTGGGGGTGGCCTCCGTCATGGGGGTCGGCGAAAGCGGGGGATTTCGAGTTGCGGCCTTTTTTAAGCTGATGGCAACGGCGAACGGATCGGGCCAGTAAGACCCGACACTGCTCGCAATCGGACGATGCCGAACCTGGGAGCGCCGAGCTCCAGCTCGGCCC